>JAJYAB010000185.1 GCA_021779775.1 Actinomycetes bacterium | reverse complement strand
GCAAGGATCAGCGTCTGCCATGCCTCGAGCATGCGTCCGTCCCCGTGCATTGGCAAACAGCGGCGGCTCAAGGAGCCTTTGGCCGTGGTCGATGATCCAGCAGGAGCCCGGCGTCGAGCCGGGCATCGAAGGAACCGTTCCGGCCCCGGACGGCGGAGGGCATGACCACCAAGGCAACCAATGAGCAGGGCAGGAGCCGCCCCGGCGCCGACTGCCGCCTGAGCACGGCGCCATCTCCACGGGCGCCATCGCCGGCGCCGTCGCGCTGGCTGTCGCGATGCCGTCCGTGATCGGACGGCCGCAGCAGCCGGAACCGTTCCTGCGGGGGGTCCTGCATCCGGCATCGATCGGCGTGGCGTACCCCAGGATCGACCCGGCCCGTGCCCAGCATGTGGCTGGGGACACCTGGGCTGCCGCCCAGGTCCCGGTCGGGGTCCGCGTGGAGCTGTCGGGTGACGTGTCGGCCATCCGGGTCGAGTACGTCACGTCCACCGCCGACCTCGGATACCGGGGCGAGGGAGCGGGACGCACCTTCGCCGCCTACCGGGGCGCTACCAAGGTGGCGGAGCAGCCCGCCGTCCTCGGTGAAGGGGTCGTCGAGCTCGAGCTGCCCGGCGATCCCGAGCAGCCGGCCACCGTCTACCTGCCCGAAGGGATGTGCCCCGTCGTCCTGGCCGTCACGGGGATCGGCGGCACGATCGTGCCGGCGCCCAGCCAACCGCGGCTGCTGGCCTATGGCGACGCCGTCACCCAGGGCTGGCTGGCGTCGTCGCCGGCCATGGCGTGGCCGGCGGTGGTGGGGCGCAAGCTGGGGCTGGACGTGTGCAACCTGGGATTCGCCGGCAGCAGCTACCGGGCGGGCGTGCCCGCCGCCTGCATGCTGGCGGGCACCCCTGCCGATGCGGTGTCGTTCACCGTGGGGAGCAGCGTCTGGGACCGTGGCCCGTCCACCCCACCGCTGGTGGCCGCCGAGATCCGGGCGGTCGTGGGGATCATCCGGGCCTCGAAGCCGGACGTGCCGGTGGTCATCGTCAGCCCCATCGTCCGCGCCGAAGCCGAGGCAACGCCGAACCGCTGTGGCGCGACCCTGGCCGACCTGCGACGTGCTTTGGAGGAAGCGGTGAGCGAGCTGGTGTCGGCCGGTGACGGGAGCATCTATCTGGTCGAAGGGGCCAAGGTGCTCGGGGAGCACGACCTGGCTGACGCAGAGCACCCCGGTGACGAAGGCCATAAGCGGTTGGCCGCCGCCGTCAGCAAGTTCCTCAATCCGCTCCGCCAGGGACTGCGCCAATCCCACCTGGCGCGACGCCAGGAGGCGGTCCTGGCGACGTCGGCGCTCCGCGCCGTGCCGCCCGACCTGCCGGGCGCCCCGCCCAGGCCGGTGGACGCCTTCCTGCTGCCCCCGCCCGGGGTGTCCGGTGAGCAGCTGCGCTCGGTGGCCACGACGCTGGCCGAGCTGCAGTCGGTCACCGCGCAGCAGGCGGCCGCCATGTCGCAGCTCGCCGAGCTGCAAGTGCTGGTCGCCCAGCTCCGCCATGCCGACGAGGGAATCTCGCCGGCGCCTGGAGCCTGACGGACCGTCCCCCGCCTGCGGTTATTCGAGATGCGGCGACCGCCGGGAACTTCTGCGGGCAACCCGGCGTCCAAGCCAGCATGAAGACGATGCGGATGCGGACGGTGCTGGTCGCTGGCGCGGTTGTGGTGGTGGCCGGTGTGGGCCTCGTGGCCGGGTGGGCGCTGTTCCGCCCGACCGGGGCGGCGGGATCGGCCCCCCCGTCATGCGCGGGCCCGGCCGCCAAGCTGACGGTGCAGGGCAGCGGTCAAGCAACCGGCACCCCGAACCTCGTGACCTTGATCGCCAGCGTCGACGTCTCTGGCGCCACCGCCAAGGCGGCCTTGGCCGACGACGACCAGCGGACCGCCGCGTTGGTCGTTGCGCTGCACAGCGGGGGAGTGGCCGGGCCCGACGTGCAGACCTCGGGCCTGTCGGTCCAGCCCCAGACGAACCTCGCGGGAGCGATCACCGGGTACCAGGTCGTCGACACCGTGACGGCCAAGCTGCGCAACATGGGAGCTGCCGGCTCGCTCATCGACGCCGTCGGCTCGGCGGTCGGCAACGCGGTCCGCATCGACAGCCTCCAGGTGTCGGTCGACGATCCCCGGCCGCTGGAGGGGCAGGCGCGCGCCGACGCCATCCACCAGGCGGCAGGGCACGCCGCAGCCATGGCAGCAGCCGCCGGCCAGCAACTGGGTGGCATCTGCTCCATCACCGACGCATCGTCGGCGCCGCCCTACCCCTATGCCGCGTCGGGCTTCGCGGCCATCGGGGCACAAGCGCCACAGATGGCGGTCCCGATCGCCGCCGGATCGCAACAGGTGTCCGCCCAGGTCACGATCGTCTACGCCCTGCAGTCCCACACCTGACGGCGCCGTGCCGGCCCCCTGGAGCTCGCAGCCGGCAGCTATCGTCGGTGGGAGTGGAGAAGACGGCCTCCCTCAGGTTGACCCTCCCCACGTGGCGCGATGGCCCGCGGGAACACTGCCGCCTGCCCGAGGCGCATGCGGCCAGCCGGTCTGACTGACCGGCGGTGGCCACCATCGAGGTCCGAGGATTGGCGAAGCGGTTCGGCCAGGTGGTGGCGGTGGACGGCATGTCCTTCGACGTCCTGCCGGGTCGGGTCACCGGGTTCCTCGGGCCGAACGGTGCGGGGAAGACGACGACCCTGCGGATGATCCTGGGTTTGGTCCGCCCGACGGCCGGGAGCGCGCTGATCGACGGAAGGCCGTACCGCCAGCTTTCCCACCCGGCACGCACGGTCGGCGCGGTGCTCGAGGCGTCGGGCTTCCATCCCGGACGTACCGCCCGGAACCACCTGAGGGTGGTGGCCTGCACCGCAGGCCTGCCGTCGCATCGAGCGGAGGAGGTGCTCGCCATGGTCGGCTTGACCGAGGTGGCCGACCGGACCGCCGGAGCGTGCTCCCTCGGCATGCGGCAGCGGCTGGAGCTGGCGTCCGCCATGCTGGGTGATCCGCAGGTGCTGGTCCTCGACGAGCCCGCCAACGGGCTCGACCCGCAGGGGATCTCGTGGCTGCGAGGGTTCCTCCGCTGGTACGCCGCGCAGGGCAAGGCCGTGCTGGTCTCGTCGCATCTGCTGGCGGAGATGGGCCAGACGGTCGACGACGTGGTCATCGTGGCCTCCGGGCGGATCGTGGTCCAAGCCCCGTTGGCCGAGGTCACTCGGCACCTGTCGCCGTCGGTGCGCCTGCGGAGCCCCGAGGCTCCTCGTCTGGCCGCCGTCGCTGCCGCCGCGGGGATCCGGGTCCGGTGGCAGGCGGCAGACCTGCTGCTCGCCGAGGACACGTCGCCTGAGGTGCTGGGGCCGCTGCTGGCTGCCCATCAGATCGTGCTGCACGCGATGGAGCCGATCGGGGGGACGCTCGAAGACGCCTTCTTGGCGTTGACGGCCCCGGTGGCGGCGTCCGGTCCTGCGTCGGTGCCGGGCGCCCCATGATCCGGCTGGTCCGGGCGGAGCTTCTGAAGCTGCGTACGACCAGGATCGGTTGGGCGCTGCTGGCCGTGGTGGTTGCGCTCGCCGGAGTCGTGACCTGGCTCGTCACGTGGCGCGGCATCGTCGGGGGCAGCTTCGCGTTCGGGTACGGACCGGGGACCGTCTCCTGGTACCGGTCGGTGCTGAACGACGGCAGCCTGGTCGAGACGTTCGCCCTGGTGCTCGGCATCGTCGTGGTGACCGCCGAGCACCGCCACGGGACGATCACGTCGACGCTCTTGGCGGAGCCGCGCCGGGAGCGGGTCGTCGGAGCCAAGCTGGTGGCGTCGATGCTGGCCGGCGGCGCCTACGGCTTGACGTCGTGCGCGGTGGTGCTGGCTGTTGCCGCGGTGGTGTGCGCGCACGAAGGTGTCGGCGTAGGCGGCCTGCTCGGGCAGGTTCCGGTGGTCTGGCCAGGGCTCGTGGCGGCGACGGCGTTGCAGGCGGTGTACGGCGCAGCGGTGGGCGCCCTCTTGCGGAACCAGGTCCAAGCGGTCGTGGTAGCCCTGGTGTTCAGCATCGTGGCCTTCCCTGTCGTCGTCGGTCTCTTTCCTTCGGTGGGGCGATGGCTTCCCGACGCGGCGACAGCAGCGTTGTCGTCGGCTTCGACCCGCACGCACCAGGGGACGGGGATCAGCGGCCCTGCCGCCGATCTGCACCTGTTGCGATGGTGGGCCGGCGGCCTCGTGCTCCTCGGCTACGGCGTGGTCCTGGCCGGGCTGGGGAGCGTGGCCGCCGTCAGGAGCGACGTCACGTGAGCCGGCTGCCGCCCGGTTGATCGAGCGTATCCACACGGGTGGACCTGACCTTCCCAGTTCGGCTGCTCGGCAAACGTCGACGGGGGTGCTTCGGCGACCACCCCACGAGGTCTGGCACCAGCGGGCCGAGCCGGTGATGTCGCAGGCAGCCGACCCAGACGCCCGCGCCATACGCCAGGTCGTCGGCCCACCAGAGCGCCGACCAGCGCACCGGGTCGATGCCCCGGGGCTGCCGCGTCGCCCATTGCCAGAGCGGATGTGAAGATAAAAGCCAACCCGCACCCGGAGATAAACCCGAACTCCGATTCGCGGGCGATGATGACCGTGGGGCCCGGCGGCTTATTCGGGCGGCTGATCGCCAAGCATACGCCGGTGGCCGAGACGCTGCGCTCGTCGCTCGAGGACCGGCGG
>JAJYAB010000184.1 GCA_021779775.1 Actinomycetes bacterium | reverse complement strand
CACTCCTTGGAGACCGGCCCCGTACCCGGTGGACGTGGGCACCGCCACCACCGGTGCCGGCGTGATGCCACCGACCAGGCTGGCCAATGCCCCCTCCATGCCTGCCACCACGACGACGGCGTCGGCGTCGGCAAGCTCGTCGACAGATGCGAGCAGGCGGTGGACACCGGCAACCCCGCAGTCGACCAGGACGGTGGGCCGGATGCCCGAGGCCCGCAGCACGGCGGTGCACTCGTCGGCCACCGGCAGGTCCGAGGTTCCGGCCGTCACCACGACCACCCGAACCGGCCGCTCAGGCGCCAGGCGCCAGGCCACCAGGGAGCTGGTGCCGGTCGCCGTGGCGTGCGCCTCGGGGCACAGGTCTGACACGGCAGACACCTGGTCGGCATCGGCGCGGGTCAAGAGCACGGGCCCACCCGGCATGGCGAGGAGCTCGTCGACGATCCGGGCACACTGCTCGGGCGTCTTGCCCGGGGCGTACACCGCCTCGCCGGCACGTTGACGCAGTGCCCGGTGGTGGTCGACGCGCGCGAACCCCAGGTCGGCATACGGCAGCTTCCGCAGCCGGATGACTGCTTCATCAGCCGACAGGACTCCGCAGCGCACGTCATCGAGCAGCTGCCGGAGGGCGGGTTCGTCCATAGGTGCCCACTATCCTGCCCGGGCATGGAACCGCCTGCGACCTCGGCCGGCGAGGGTCTGCCGGTGTCCATCGGGTTCCTCGGGCCGGAGGGGACGTTCACCGAGGAGGCGCTGCTGACGCAGCAGGACTACGCACGGGGTGCACCCGTGGCGTTTGCCACGTTGTCCGACGTGATCGAAGCCGTCGGCTCGGGGGCAGTGGACCTCGGCTTCGTTCCGATCGAGAACGCCATCGAAGGGACGGTCAACGCCACCGTGGACAGCCTCGTGTTCGACATCGACCTGTTGATCCAGCGCGAGGTGGTGATCGACGTCCACCTGGCGCTGATGGCGCTCCCCGGCTGCCAGCTGGCAGATGTGCGGCGGGTGCTGTCGTTCCCGGTGGCCACCGCACAGTGCCGCCACTTCCTGGCCGGGCACCTTCCGGAGGTTGACGTCGTCCCGACCAACTCGACGGCCGAGTCGGCCCGCATCCTGGGCCAGCAGCGGCCGGCCGGCACCGCTGCGCTCGCTCCGGCGCTGGCCGCCCAGCTGTACGGGCTCGAGGTGCTGCAGGCGGCAGTCGAGGACCACGCCGGCAACCAGACCCGGTTCGTCTCGATAGCCCGCCGCGGGGTGCCCGAGCCGACAGGCCACGACAAGACGAGCATCGTCTGCTTCCAACGCGACGACCACCCGGGGTCGCTGCACGCCATCTTGAGCGAGTTCGCCGCCCGGAGCATCAACCTCACCAAGCTGGAGTCTCGGCCGGCCAAGCGGGGCCTGGGCCACTACTGCTTCCTGGTCGACCTGCAGGGCCACGTAGCCGACCCGGTGGTGGCCGACTGCCTGCAGGTCCTGCATGCCGACCTGGCAGACGTCAAGTTCCTCGGCTCCTACCCTGCGGCCGGCACGCATGCGCCGACGATGCGGCGTCAAGCTGGCGAGGCGTGGCGGCAGGCAGCATCGTGGATGGAGGAGATCCGAGCCCAGATCGGGCCGGCCTAACGCCGGTTACCCTTGCCCGGTTGGAGGGATGGCAGAGCGGACGAATGCGAAGGTCTTGAAAACCTTTGGGGCTGCGGTTCCCGTGGGTTCGAATCCCACTCCCTCCACCAAGTCGGAACCGGTTTCCGCCGGCTGGGCACGGTCCAGCCGGCGGGCTCTGTCCAAAGCTTGCCCAAGACGGATGTTCTGGTCTCTCCATGCGGGGATCAATCAGAAAAAAGCTGCGGTGAGGGCGCCTACCAGGTCAAGGTGACCGAGCACGACCAGGAAGCCGATGCCCGAGATGTCGCGTTCACCCGTTGCACGCTGCGAAGCGGCGGCATCGTCAGCGCTCCGCTCAGTTCGCCACGTGAGCCCACGCAGCCCCGGCCGCTTCTGCCTGCTCCCCCGTCCGCCGCCTGACGTACGAGGCGAAGCCCGGAACTGAGAACTCCAGGACGTTGTGGGCAGGCGCGTAGACGATGCCCTTCTGCAGCAGGCGTTCGCGCAGCGGCGAAGCGGCCTGCGGCGTCTTCCCCAGCCGGCGGGCCACATCCCCCGACGGGATGCGGTGGTCACCGATCCCGGCCATGGCCACCAGGTAGGCACGCTCGGCCTGCGAGGCCTTGTCGAAACGGATGCGGTAGAGGCCCTCGTCGAGCCGTCGCAGCGCCGGGGCCACCGCTGCCTCCACGTGACCGGCGGTGATGCGGGCCCCGGCCTGGTCGGAGGGAGTGCCGGCTGCCTTCCATGTCTCCTCGGCATAGAGCTGGGCGAAGTAGGGGTAGGAAGCCACGTGCTCCACCAGCAGGTCCAGGGCCCCCTGGTCGTAGGAGACGTCGAACTCCTCCGCCGGCACCACGATTGCCTCGCGCACGTCGGCGGGGCTGAGCCAATCGACCCGGTCATAGTAGAGGCGCTCGGCATAGGACCCGGCGCCGGCCACCGCTCCCGGCAGGTCCGGGAGCCCGGCAGCTACGAAGGCGACCGGTAGCCCCTCGGCCGCCTGGGCAGCGTGGAGCAGTGCCGACAGGTCGCTCCTGGTGATGAGCTGGAGCTCGTCGAACAGCAGCACCGCCCCCACCCCGGCATCAGCAGCCGCCTCACCCAGGCGCACCAGCAGCTCGTCGAGGGCGTCCTCAGGCAGCGTGCCGGCGGCCGACGGCCGGAGACCGAGCTGCACCGACAGGTCACCGGCCGCCGCCGATAGCGTGGCCGTGCCGAGGATGTCACGCAGCCATGACAGCGCCTTGGCCAGCCGGCCCTCGCCCAGCGCCGCGCTCCCTTGCACCAAGATGGCCGCCACCGAGGCGCCCAGCCCGGCGCTGCGCCGCACCTCGTGGTAGCCGGCCAGCCACCCCCGGTCCCGGAGGTGGTCCTGAGCCTGACGGAGCAGCACCGTCTTCCCCATGCCCCGAAGGCCGGTCCACACGATGTTCTCGGCGGGGTGGTGCCCCTCGAACTGGTTCGCCAGGTGGTGCACCATCGCCAGCTGCCGGTTGCGGCCAGCCAGCACGGGCGGGCGACTGCCCGCCCCGGCGCAGTACGGGTTGACCTTGCTCACCGCGACTTCCTTCCGCCGGGTCCAAGACTTTAATGAGTATGTAGCTAATATTATACTCTTTGCCCTCTACCAGCACGCCCCGGCACCGTTCCTTGCCGCCCGGTTCGTTCACCTACCCGTAGATGACAACGACTCTACGAACCTTGATATATATCAAGCCACGAGGGGAGGACTCCAGCAAACCGCAACGTCACGGTGCCGGGGGTGACCGCAACGCTCAGCCCGACCGGGTACGGCAGGCTCGCCCGGGTATGGCAGGCTCAGCCCCGACCGGGTACGGCAGCCTCGCCCGTGCGCGAGTCCAGCCAGCGGCGGAAGCCGGCGGCGTTGGAATGCACGCCGTTCAGCGTGTCGAGCTTCTCCCGGTGTGCCGGATCGACGCCAGCCAGGTCGTCGCCGAACGCCGCTTCGAGCGCCGCGGCGATGTCCTCCCCGCGCTGCCAGGCGCCCTCGGCCACCGACGCCCACCGACGCAAAGTCTCCTCGGCCTCGGCCAGGACGTCGCCCGGATCAGCCAGCAGACCGTAGTGGGCGAGCGCAAGCCCCGACGGCCGCCGGTCGGCGAACCGGTGCAGCGACGTGACCGCCTGGTCGAGGTCGAAGTCGGGCGGCGGGGTAGAGGGACGCAGCACCCCTGCATCGGGGAGCCGGACCCCCACGGCGTCACCGGCGAACAGCACCCCACTCGAGGAGTCGTGCAACGCCAGATGGTGCTTGGCGTGGCCCGGGGAGTCGACGGTGGTCAGCACCCGGTCCGGCCCCACCCGGATCTCCTCCCCGTCATCCAGCACGTGGATGCGCTCCGGCGGGGTCGGGTCCAGCCGGCCGTACAACGAGTCGAGCAGCGGCCCGTAGACGCGGGCCGCAGAATCCACCAGCTTCGCCGGATCGGCCAGATGCCGGGCGCCCTTGCCGTGGACGTAGACCGTGGCTCGGGGGAAGGCACGGGCGACGTCCCCTACCCCGCCAGCGTGGTCCAGATGGATGTGGGTGACCGCCACACCGGCCAGATCCCCTGCGTCGACCCCCAGCGCACCGAGCGCTGCCAACAGGGCGGGCACCGAGCTCTGGCTGCCCGTTTCCACCAGGATCGGGGCCGGTCCCTCGACCAGATAGCCGGCCGTCACCTGCTGCCAGCCGCCGAGCAACGTGTCGATCTGGACCACCCCGGGGGCGATGGGGGTGCCGCCTCCGAGCGGACCGCCGTCGTGGGTGGCGCTCATGTCCCCAGCTCGATGACGACCTTGACGTCGTCGGGCTGGCGGGCGATGGCCTGCTCCCAGCGGTCGAGGGGAACGCGCCGGCTGACAACGCGGTCGAGCCACGACCGGTCCGCCTTGGCCAGCGCGGCCGCGCCCGCCTCGTAGTGACGCCGGTTGGCATTGACCGACCCGACCACCGCCTCGTTGGCCAGCACCATGCTCCGGTTCAGCACACCGGCATCGACATCGATGCTGCGGCCCCCCGACGACACCCCGGTGAGACAGACCACGCCGCCCGGTCCGAGGTGCTCCATGGCGTCGAACACCAGCTGGCCGACCCCGGTGCACTCGAT
>JAJYAB010000002.1 GCA_021779775.1 Actinomycetes bacterium | reverse complement strand
GGACGGACGCGGGGCCGGGGGGTGGGGCCGGGTCAGACGGGGCGCGGCGTGGCCTGAAGGAGGACATCGCGTCGCACCTGGGCGAGATCGACGCCCGAGAGATCAACTCCATCCCGGTCGGCATCGCCCCCGACGGCCTCGACGTGGTCGTCCGCGTCGGCCGGTACGGCCCGTATCTGCAGCACGGCGAGGACCGGGCATCGATCGCCGAGGACATCCCACCGGACGAGCTGACTGTCGAGCGCTCCCTGGAGCTGCTGGCCGCCCCGTCGGGGGACCGGACGCTCGGCACCGATCCGGCATCGGACCTCCCCGTGCTGGTCCGCGCCGGCCGGTTTGGCCCCTACGTGCAGCTCGGCGAGCTCGTGGAGGGCGGGGACAAGCCGCGGACGGCGTCGTTGTTCAAGACGATGTCGGTGGAGGCCGTCGACCTCGACCAAGCCCTGCAGCTGCTGACCCTGCCCCGTACGGTGGGGACCGACCCCGAGTCGGGCGGGGACATCGTCGCCCTTAATGGCCGGTTCGGCCCGTACCTGAAGAAGGGCAGCGACACGCGGAGCATCCCCACCGAGGAGCAGCTCCTGACGATCACCCTCGACGAGGCACTGGCGATCTTCGCCCAGCCGAAGCAACGCCGGGGCCGCGGCGCTGCCGCCCCCCCACTGAAGGAGCTCGGCCCCGATCCCGCGACCGGGGCTCCTATCGTCCTCCGCGAGGGCCGTTTCGGTCCTTACGTCACCGACGGCACGACGAATGCGTCGCTGCGGCAAGGTGACGATCCGGAGACACTGGCTCCGGAGCGAGCGGCTGAGCTGCTGGCCGACCGTCGCGCTGCCGGCCCGCCGGCGAGGCGGGCACGGGCGACGAAGGCCGCCAAGCCAGCACGGGCGACGAAGGCCGCCAAGCCAGCACGGGCGACGAAGGCCGCCAAGCCAGCACGGGCGACGAAGGCCGCCAAGCCAGCACGGGCGACGAAGGCCGCCCCGGGGGGGACTGCGGCGGGCGACCCTCTCGCTGGCCGCTGAGATCTGTCGTGCCGGACCGCCGTGGTCGGCTCGTCGCCGTGGAAGGGATCGACGGCTGCGGCAAGTCGACCCAGGTGGCCCGCCTCGGCCAGGCCATGGGGGCATTGTGCACGTTTGAGCCTGGAGCGACGGAGCTGGGGGTGGCCCTCCGGCGTCTGTTGCTCGACCCGGGACCCCCCCATGCCGGTCCACGGGCGGAGACCCTCGTGCTGGCTGCCGACCGTGCCCAGCATGTGGCCGATCGCATCGTGCCCGCGCTCGAGCGGGGAGCCTGGGTGGTGACCGACCGCTACGTGGCCTCCACGTTCGCCTACCAGGGCCACGGCCGAGGGCTGCCGGCGCATGAGCTGGCTGCGGTGTTGGGGTTTGCCACCTCGGGACTGTGCGCCGATCTCACCATCCTCATCGATCTGCCGGTGGAGGAGGCCGGCCGCCGTACCGCAGCGCAGCGCCGCGACAAGATGGAACAGCTCGGTGCCACGTTCCAGGAGCGTGTGCGCGCAGGGTACCTGCAGATGGCGTCATCTGATCCGGACGGTTGGGTGGTGGTCGACGGCTCGCACCACCCCGATGTGGTAGCGGCCGACGTGCGGCGCGCCGTCGTGGAGCGGCTCGGCCCTTGGCCGGCAGCTGGTGCCCGTTGACCGGCCCGGTGGGCGCACCAGATGTGGCGGGTGGGCACGAGGGCGGTACAGCACTGCCTGCCGAGGCCTTGTTCGCCGATGTGGTGGGCCAGCCCGAGGCGGTCCGCCTGGTTCGGGCATCGAGCAGGCGCCCGGTCCACGCGTACCTGGTGGTCGGACCTCCGGCAGCGGGGGGCAGGGTGTTGGCTCGAGGGTTCGCTGCCGCCTTGCTCTGTCCCGCCGGGGGATGCGGGCGCTGCGACAGCTGCCGCTTGGCCCTGCGCGGGCTCCACCAAGACCTGGTGGAGATCGATCGCCCGGCGGCCGCGTTGAGCGTCGACGACGCGAGACGCGTGGTGCGGATAGCCCAACGGCGACCGTCGACTGCCCCTCGCCAGGTCATCGTGGTGGATGGCGTCGACACCGGTCGGCTTGCTGCGGCAGTGCTGCTGAAGACGCTCGAAGAGCCCCCGGGGCCGACGGTGTTCGTGCTGTTGGCCGAGGCGGTCCCGGCTGACCTGGCGACCGTCGCCAGCCGGTGCGTGCGCATCGATCTGCCGGCGGTGCCAGCGGGTCGGATCGCCGAGTGGCTCCGGTCGCAGGGTGTGGAGGAAGCACTGGCTGCAGAGCTCGCAGAAGCGTGCGACGGCAGCATCGAGCGAGCCCGGATGCTGCTGGGCGACCCGGGATTCCTTGCCCACCGGTCGCTCTGGCGGTCGGTGCCGCTACGCCTCGACGGCACGGGGTCGGCGGCGGCCGGTCTGGCGAGCGAGCTGCTCGCTGCCGTCGACGAGACCATGGTTGCGCTCCACCAGCGCCACGACGAGGAATTGGCCGCCGGGGTCTCCGATGCGGAGACGTCCGGAAGCCGCCGGGGCCCGCGTAAGGAGCTGGAAGAGCGTCATCGACGCGAGGAGCGGCGGTGGCGGACCGACGAGATCCGGGCCGGCCTGGGGGTGCTGGCCGGCGCGTACCGCCAACGCCTGGTGGATGCCGCTACACGGATGGATGCCTCGGGCCCGGCGAGGGCCAGGTCCGACGAGCTGATGCACGAGCTTGCTGGTGCCGTGGACGCTGTCGAGGCGGTGGTGGGCGAGCTCGTCCGGAACCCGAGCCACACGCTCATGTTGGAGGCGCTGTTCGTCAGGCTGTCGGCGGTCGGCGGCTAGCGATCGGCCCGGCGTGGCGCGGGACCGGCTCAGCTAGCCTTGGCGGTCGCGCCTGGGTAGCTCAGCTGGTAGAGCAGCGCACTCGTAATGCGCAGGTCAGGGGTTCGAGTCCCCTCCCAGGCTCTCTCCGTGAGGCAGCTGTGCTCGGTCAGGAGGCTCGGGACCCCGCCATCGGGCGGCGCGCGGGGGTGTCGGCGTGCCGCCCGATGGGGATGGCGATGGGGATGGCGATGGCGATGGCGATGGGGATGGGGATGGCGATGGGGTCATCGTCGCAGCCCGGCAGTAGGGTGCGCTTATGGCCGACCAGGGACGATTCACGGACCTTGCCATGGAGCACATGCCTGCGCTGTACTCGGCCGCGCTGCGCATGACGCGCAACCCGGCTGATGCCGAAGACCTCGTGCAGGAGACCTTTCTTAAATCGTACCGGGCGTTTGCAGGGTTTGAAGAGGGTACCAATCTGAGGGCCTGGCTGTACAAAATCCTCACCAACACCTTCATCAACAGTTATCGGGCGGCAAAGCGCCGGCCGGAGAAGGCAGACGTCGAAGACGTCGAGGACCTCTTCCTCTACCATCGGGTAGGCGATCTGCGGGCTGCCGGCGCGGGACGTTCAGCTGAGGACGAGATGTTCGACACCTTCACCGACGATGAGGTCAAGTCGGCGCTCGAGTCGCTCCCCGAGGCGTTCCGCATCGCCGTCCTGCTGGCCGACGTCGAAGGCTTCTCGTACAAGGAGATCGCCAACATCACCAACGTGCCGATCGGCACCGTGATGAGCCGCATCCACCGGGGAAGAAAGGCGCTGCAGAAGGCGTTATGGGGATTTGCACAGGAGCGTGGGCTTGTCGGTACGGCCGACGCCGGTCGCTAGGCCCGGCCGAGCGACCAGAGGAGAAGACGCGTGGAGATGGGCACCGGAGACCGCGCATACGACTGCAGCGACACGATCGGTCGGCTCTATCGCTACCTCGATGGTGAGCTGACCGATGAGCGGCGGGCGGCCATCCAGCGACATCTCGACGAGTGCCCGCCATGCGTGGAGGTATACGACTTCGAGGCCGAGCTACGCCAGGTCGTCGCCAACCGGTGCAAAGACCATGTGCCACAGGCGCTGGTCGACCGGGTGCGGGACGCCCTGGCCGAGGAGGAGCGGCGGCAGGCATCAGGGCCCGCGTAACACTCCGTATGCTTGGGGGGATGGAGAATCCGGTCGGGTGGGCAGCCGCTGAGCGCGTCGCCGTCTGGGTGGCCCAGGGAAAGACACGCTTCGGGATTTCCACTGACCCGCTCGATGCAGCGGCGTGGTCGGCGCTGGACGACGACTTCGCCGAAGCGACAACGATCGCCGAATCCCTGGTGGTCGAGGCCACGGGCCTTCGGCCGGCGACCGGCCCGGCTCGGGCCCATGTCGTTGACCGCGCCGGCTGGGTGCGCAACAACCTGGACTCGTTCCGCCGGCTGCTCGGACCGGTTCTGCAGCAGCTCGAGCACCGGCCGGTCTCACCGGCCATGGAGAGGGTCACCCGCCAGGTCAGTGGGGCCCAGCTCGGCGTCGTGCTCGGGTGGATGTCCACCCGAGTGCTCGGACAGTACGACCTGCTGATCGCCGACGGCGATGCAGGGGACGTGGTCTCCTACGTCGGCCCGAACATCGTGGCGCTCGAACGGCGTAACGGCTTCCCACCGAAGGCGTTCCGACTGTGGATTGCCCTCCACGAAGTGACCCACCGGTGCCAATTCGCCGGTGTCCCCTGGCTCCACGCCCACTTCCTGTCGTTGGTGGAGGAAGGGCTGTCCACCACGGTACCCGATCCCCGGCGGTTCGCCGAGGCGTTGCGACGAGCGGTGGCCGCGGCCCGCGGCGGCCACAGCCCGCTCGACGACGTCGGGATGCTGGGGTTGATGGCACCGCCGGAGCAGCTTGCCGTCCTCCGGCAGATTGCCGCTCTCATGAGCCTGCTCGAAGGTCACGGCGACATCACGATGGACCGAGCTGGAGCCGACGCCGTCGGTGAGGCTGATTGGTTCGCCCACACACTGCGTGAGCGGCGGAAGCGAGCGAGCGCCCCGGCCCGCCTCCTCCAGCAATTGACCGGCATCGACGCCAAGCTCCGTCAGTACCAGCAGGGGGAGTCCTTCATCGAGGCCGTCGAAGCGGCGGGCGGCCACGAACTGTTCGCTCGGGTGTGGGACGGACCCGAGGCGTTGCCGACCATGGAGGAGATCCGCTGCCCGGCAGCATGGGTCGAGCGGATGGGACCTGCCCGCCTGGTTTCCGGTTGATGCCGTCCGCCGCCGATCTCCTGGAGCGGTGCACCTTCCCCGGCCCTGGTGAGCCCCTCTCGTGCGCGGTGTCGGGTGGTGCCGACTCGCTCGCCCTTCTCGCTCTGGCGTGTGCTGCGGGCTGCCGGGTGACTGCCATCCACGTCGACCACGGCTTGCGCGCCGGTTCAGCCGGCGAAGCTGCCGTGGTGGCGTCTGCCGCCCGCCGCTTCGGCGCCGTCTTCCGCTCGGTGCGAGCTCCAGTGCCCCCAGGTCCGAACCTCGAAGCGCGGGCACGGATCGCCCGCCGGGCGGTGCTGCCAGAAGGCTCGGCCACCGGTCATACGATGGACGACCAGGCGGAGACGGTGGTGCTCAATCTGTTCCGGGGCGCCGGGCTTGACGGCCTTGCCGGAATGCGCCCAGGGCCGGTCCATCCGCTGCTCTCCATCCGTCGAAGCGACACCCACGACCTGTGTGCGTCGTTGTCGCTCGACCCGGTGGTGGATCCCACCAATGCCGACCGACGGTTCCTCCGTAATGCCGTACGTCATGATCTGCTTCCGGCGTGTTCCTATGCTGCGGGGCGTGACCTGGTGCCGGTGCTGGCTCGCCAGGCTCGACTGCTCGCCGACGAGGCCAGTCTGCTCGACCAGTTGTCGAGTGCCATCGACCCGGCCGACGCAGCCACCCTGGCTGCCGCCCCGCTTCCCCTGGCCCGACGAGCAGCTCGCCGGTGGCTCCGATCCGCAGACCACCCGCCCGACGCCGCTGCAGTCGAACGGGTGCTGGCTGTGGCCGCCGGCGCGGCCGCTGCCACCGACGTCGCCCCTGGTATCCGGGTCCGGCGTCGCCGCGGCCGTCTGGTCGCTGGCCCGACGGGCTGAACGTGCCGTTGCGCGGTACGGCCATGGGCGCCGACCTGTGGTCCGATAGTGTCGGCACCGATGACGCACGGGGAGGCCGGGCAGGCCGGAGGGCCCTGGTGAGCACTGGCCATTGGCAGGGGCACCCTGATCTCGGTGAGGTCATCGTGTCGGAGCACGACCTCCACCAGCGGATCGAGGATCTTGGTGTGCAGATCACGGAGGACTACGCCGACAGGCCCCCGTTGCTCGTCGGGGTGCTGAAGGGCGCCTTCGTGTTCATGAGCGACCTGGCTCGTGCCATCGCCTTACCGGTAGAGATCGATGTCATGGCGGTGGCGTCCTACGGCTCAGGTACGGCAACCAGCGGCGTGGTGCGCATCGTCAAGGACCTCGACTCCGATCTGACCGGCCGCCATGTGCTGGTGGTCGAGGACATCGTGGACAGCGGGCTCACCCTCTCCTACCTGCGACGCAGCCTGCTCGCCCGGCAGCCGGCCAGCTTGGAGGTCTGTGCGCTGCTGGTGAAGGAGGGCCGTCAGCGCGCGCCTCTCGATCTTCGGTACGTCGGCTTTCACATCCCGCCCGACTTCGTGGTTGGCTATGGCCTCGACGTGGCCGAGCGCTATCGCAACGTCCCTGACATACGGGTCTACCGTGGCCCGGTGCCGGTGGACTGATCGGCATCGGTGAGTGCAGTGGGTCGAACCGGAGGTGGGCATTGACCGTCGACTCTGCTCGGGTGGAGGTCTTGGTCCGCCAATTGCTCGAGGCCGTTGGCGAGGATCCCGAGCGCGACGGCCTGCTCCGGACGCCTCGGCGGATCGCCGCGATGTACGAGGAGCTGTTCTCCGGCCATCTCGAAGACCCCGGCCGCCATCTGACCGTCACGTTCGCTGCCGAGCACGATGAGATGGTCATGGTGCGTGACATCCCGTTCTCGTCGCTGTGCGAGCACCACCTGGTGCCGTTCGTCGGCAAGGCTCATGTGGCGTACATCCCCGGTGAGGACGGCCGGATCACGGGCCTTTCGAAGCTGGCCCGCCTGGTGGACGCCTTTGCCCGTCGGCTGCAGGTGCAGGAGCGCATGACCTCGCAGATCGCCGACACCATGGTGGGAGTGCTCGCACCCCGGGGTGTGCTGGTCGTCGTCGAGGCCGAGCATCTCTGCATGTCGATGCGGGGAGTCCGCAAGCCCGGCGCCCTCACCATCACGTCGGCGGTCCGTGGTCTGTTCCGAGACGACCCCCGCACGAGGGCGGAGGCCATGCAGTTCGTCCACGGCCGGTGACGGGGTCGACGGTCCGAGCCGAACACGTCGAGCCTGGTCTGTCGTCCGGCCCTACGCTACGGCCCGTGCGGCCGTTGGTCATGGGAGTCTTGAACGTCACTCCTGATTCGTTCTCCGACGGCGGGCGCTATGTGGATCGCCAGGAGGCCGTCGAGCGGGGACTGGCCATGGTGGCGGAAGGCGCCGACATCATCGATGTCGGGGGCGAGTCGAGCAGGCCGGGGGCCCGTCCGGTGCCGCTGGGCGAGGAGCTGCGCCGCGTCGTGCCGGTCGTCGAAGCTCTGGCCGGGCAGGCCCGGCTGTCCGTCGACACCGTCAAGCGCCGGGTCGCCGAAGCGGCCATGGAAGTCGGGGCGACCCTCATCAACGACATCTCCGGGTCGTTGTGGCCCGTGGCCGCCGCCGCCGGGGTGGGTTGGGTCGCCATGCACATGCAGGGCACCCCCGCCACCATGCAGGACGATCCCCGCTACGGCGACGTGGTTGCCGAGGTGCACGCCACCTTGCTCGGTCGGGCACGGACCGCCCTTACCGCCGGAGTCCCCGAGGTATGGCTCGATCCAGGCATCGGGTTCGGCAAGACTCCGCAGCACAACCTCTCGCTCCTCCGGCACCTCGGCGAGCTGGTCGACGAGGGCTTGCCCGTTATGGTGGGCACCAGCCGCAAGGGCTTCCTCGGGAGGTTGGTTCCCCGGCCCGACGGCTCCCCGGCGCCGGTCACCGAGCGCTTGCCGGGGTCGTTGGCTACCGCTGTCTGGGCCATGGGGTCAGGTGCGTCGATGGTCCGGGTCCACGACGTGGCGGCGACAGTGCAGGCAGCGCTGTTGGTCGGTGCTACCTGCGGCTCGATCCGCCGACACGGTGTGCCGGGAACGGGCACGGTGCTGCGGCAATGGTGAAGGGCAGATGGGCGGCGGGCATCCCGCCGCGGAACTTCACGTGGGTGGTGAAGGACCATCTGGCGGTCAGTGAGCGGCCTGGCGGGTTCGCGCCCAATCACCGACGTGTGCGGCGCCAGGAGGAGATCATCTGGCTCCGTATGCAGGGGTTCGAGCGGGTGGTGTCGCTCCTTCCCTCGCCGCACAACCTCGCGGCCTACGGAGAAGGGGATCTGGCATCGTCGCACTTTCCCCTGGGACCATCGGGCGATGCCCGCGAGGTGCTGGCCGATCTCTTCTCGCAGCTCGATGGTTGGCTGTCGAGCGGCGAGCGCCTCCTCTTGCACCAAGAGGAGCTCGGCGACAGGGTCATGGGGGTCGTCGCCGGGTATCTGCTCTGGTCCAGCCGGCTTCCCGGCGGGCCCCAGGCGATCACCGTGGTCGAGCGCCTGGTCGGCCACCAGATGGGTCCGGCGGGGCGCGATCTGGTCGCCCAAGCCGTTGACGTGGTGTCCCGGGGATGACAACCCGGTCCGGCAACTGGGGGGACGGCGACCGTATCGAGCTGCGCGACCTGCGGGTGGTGGCCACTCACGGCGTGTTGCCCGAGGAGCAGCGGCGGCCCCAACCCTTCTCCTTGGACCTCGACCTCTGGGTGGATGTCGGCGCTGCGGCGATCAGCGATGACCTGTCGGATGCGGTCGACTACTCGGCGGCTGTGGATGCGGCGGTCGCCGTCGTCCGCGGACAGAGCCGGCGCCTCCTGGAGTCGCTTGCCGTGGCGGTAGCCGAAGCCGTGCTGGCTGACCGGCGAGTGCACACCGTGCAGGTCGTCATCCGGAAGCTGCGGCCGCCGGTCCCCGAGGATCTGGCCTCCGCAGGAGTCCGCGTCGTCAGGAGCACGTGCTAGGGCATGCGTGCGTTCCTGGGACTCGGTTCGAACGTGGGGGACCGCCGCGCTCATCTGCGCAAGGCCGTCGAGGGCCTTTCGGACCGGGTGGCCGTGTCACCGGTGTACGAGACGGATCCGATCGGGGGACCGCCGGGCCAGCCGCCGTTCCTGAACCTGGTCGTCGAGCTCGCCACCGATCGGTCGCCGCGGCAGCTACTGGACATCGCCCGGGTCTGCGAGCAGGCCGCCGGCCGTGTCCGGTCGGAGCGCTGGGGTCCCCGCACGCTCGATGTCGACGTCCTGCTCGTAGGGGATCTGCAGGTGCGGGAGGAAGACCTGGTGGTCCCCCACCCCCGGATGTGGGAGCGGCGGTTCGTGGTGGCGCCGCTGGCAGATCTGGCTCCCGACCTGGCAGGACCCGAGCATGTGGCAGCGGCTGGTGGAGTGGTGCGCTTGGCGGGTAAGCTGAGCATGCTTGGCGGGTAAGCTGAGAAAGCTCTGATCCGATCACCTGACGCGACCGGCACCCTTTATGAGGGGCCGGAGCGCAGAAAGGGGTCTGGTGACCACCATCCGGTTGATTGGTCCTGGACGGGCCGGCCGTGCGCTTGCTGCAGCCTTCGCCGACGTCGGGTACGACGTCCCTGGGGTCGTCGCGCACGGGGTTGACCTGTCGTCGGCAGCTGAAGGTGTCGATGCGCTGGTGCTGGCTGTTCCCGACCGTTCGGTCGCCGCTGTGGCGGCGTTGGTCCGCCCGTGTCCGACGACCGTTGTCCTCCACCTGGCAGGCTCGCTCGGGCTCGACGTCCTCGCACCCCACCGCCGCCGAGCCTCGTTCCACCCGCTCGTTCCGTTGCCGGCAGGGGATGACGTGGCCAGGATCCGGCTGCGATCCGGAGCGATGTTCGCCGTCGCCGGCGACCCCTTCGCCGTCGAGCTGGTCCGAGGGCTCGGCGGGCACCCGGTGACCGTGGCCGACGACCAGCGTGCTGCCTACCACGCCGCGGCGTGCATCGCCGCCAACCACGTCGTGGGCCTTCTCGGCCAGGTCGAGCGGGTGGCTGCCCGGGCAGGCCTCGGGCTGGACATCTTCGTGGGGCTGGCGGCTGCAGCAGTGTCCGACGTGGCTCGCCTCGGGCCTGCAGCGGCGCTCACCGGCCCGGCTGCCCGCGGGGACATGGCAACGCTGGCTCGGCACCGGGCGGCCATCGATCCGTCCGAGCACGCCGCCTACGACGCCGGGGCGGCGCTGGCTTGCCGCCTGGCCGGGCAGGCGGCGAATTCGGTGCTGATAGACAGCGACACGACGTGCACGGAGGAGCCCACCGCATGCGCGTGATCACCTCGGCAGCCGATGTGGCGCGGCTTCTCGACGCCGAGCGATCGGCGGGGCGGACGGTCGGGCTGGTGCCGACCATGGGCGCGCTGCACCATGGCCACCGCTCGCTGGTCGAACGGGCAGTGGACGAGTGTGACGTCGTGACCGTCTCCATCTTCGTCAATCCGCTGCAGTTCGGCGACCCCTCGGATCTCGAGCGGTACCCCCGCTCCCTCGACGCCGACACGGCGATAGCGGCGGCGGCCGGTGCCAGCGTCGTCTTCGCCCCTTCGGTGTCTGACATGTACCCGGGCTTCCCGGCTCCGGTCGCTACGTCGGTGCATGTGGCGGGGCTGGGCGAACGTTGGGAGGGTGCATCGCGTCCCGGCCACTTCGCCGGTGTGGCCACCGTGGTGGCCAAGCTCTTCTCGCTCGCCGGGCGGTGCCGTGCATATTTCGGGGAGAAGGACTTCCAGCAGCTGGCGGTGGTTCGCCGCATGGTGGTCGACCTGTCGATGCCCGTCGAGGTGGTGCCGTGCCCGACGGTGCGCGAGCCGGATGGCCTGGCGGCGTCGAGCCGCAATGTGCGCCTGTCGGCGACCGGCCGGATCGCCGCTCGCTGCCTGCACGAAGCACTGGCCGCCGGCTGCCGCCTCGTCAGCTCCGGCGTGCGCGATTCGGCGGCGGTCGGCCACGCGATGGCGGACATGGGGGCAGCCGAGCCGGCTGCTGTCCTCGACTACGCGGTCGCGGTCGATGCCGATGGGCTCCAGGTTCCCGACGAGCTCCTCGGCGACGTCCGGCTGCTCGTTGCGGCGACCGTGGACGGCGTCCGCCTGATCGACAACACCGGGTGCAGCGTGCCGCCGAACCGGCCGCCTGGGCCACGCCGAGCACCCCGTCCGTCCGAGCAGGCAACCATGGAGAGAGGAGCGCTGATCTGATGCGCCGGCGCATGATGAAGTCCAAGATCCACCGGGGGACGGTGACCGATGCCAACCTCGAGTACGTCGGTTCGATCAGCCTCGATCCCGACCTGATGCGGGCAGCGGATATCTTGGAATGGGAGCAGGTCACGGTGCTCGACATCGACAACGGTGCTCGGTTCGAGACCTATGCCATCGTCGGGGGCCCTGGTGACATGTGCCTCAACGGAGCAGCGGCTCGCCTGGTGCATCGTGGTGACAAGGTCATCGTCATCACCTACGCCGACTACGAGGAAGCCGAGCTGGGAGCGTTCGAGCCGGTGATCGTCCATGTCGACGGGCGCAACGCCATCATCGACGAGCAGACGGCGAAGCTCGAAGCCGACCTCCGGCGCACCATCAGCGCCTGACGCCGATCGGCTCGACTGCCCATGGAGCTCGACGTGTTGGTCTGCGGTTCGGGTGTCGCCGGTCTGTCGGCCGTCGTGCGCCTGGCCGAGGTGCCCGGGCTGCGGGTCGGCGTGGTGACCAAGGCCGATCTCTCCCAGTCGACGACCCGGTGGGCACAAGGTGGGGTGGCCGCTGTCCTCGGAGGCGACGAGGACTCCACCGACCTCCATCTGGCCGACACGCTGGCTGCTGGTGCCGGCCTGTGCGACGCCGATGCCGTCCGTGTCCTGGTGGACGAGGGGCCGGTCCGGGTCAGTGAGCTGATCGCCTTGGGAGCCGTGTTCGACCGTGAAGCCGGCGGTGGGCTGGCTCGCGCCCGCGAGGGTGGGCATTCCACGGCACGAGTGCTCCACGCCGGCGGAGTGGCAACCGGTGCCGAGGTGGAGCGTGCACTGGTCGACGCTGTCGCGGCGACAGCGACCGCCGTCTACGAGCGATGGTTCGCCACCGACGTGCTGGTCGAGGACGGGCGCTGCCGGGGAGTGGTGGCACTCGATCCCCACGGTGTGCGGCGCAGCCTCCGGGCCAGCCACGTTGTCCTGGCGACCGGTGGGGCGGGCCAGATGTTCGCCGTGACCACCAACCCGGCCGAAGCCACCGGCGACGGCATCGCCATGGCGCTGCGGGCAGGGGTCTTCGTGGCGGACATGGAGTTCATGCAGTTCCACCCCACAGCCCTGCACCACCCGGCGATGCCTCGCCCCCTCCTGTCGGAGGCGTTGCGGGGCCACGGGGCCCTGCTGCGCGACGCCGCCGGTGAGCGGTTCGTGGACGAGCTGGCTGCTCGTGACCTGGTCAGCCGGGCCATGGCCGACCGGATGGCCCGCGACATGGTCGAGCACCTCTGGCTCGACGCCACCGGGCTCGAGGCTTTCGATCGACGTTTTCCGACGCTGGCTGCTTCCCTGCACGATGTGGGCCTCGACCCGGCTGTCGACTGGTTGCCCATCGCTCCGGCGGCTCACTACCTGTCCGGTGGCGTCGTCACCGATCTCGACGGGGCCACCGCGCTGCCTGGTCTATGGGCGGCTGGGGAGACGGCATGCACCGGGGTCCACGGAGCGAACCGCCTGGCTTCCAATTCGCTGCTCGAAGGCATGGTGTTCGGGGCACGCCTCACCGAGGCCATCGAGGCGGGGAAGGTCGGGCCGGAACCTACGGGAGTCTTCGGCGCGATCAGCTCGGCGGAGCCGGAGATCCCGGCACGCTTCCTCGCCGGGTTCCCGGCACCCGGGTGGGGGGCGACGCTGCGGGAGCACGTGTCGGGAGCCGCCGGAGCGGCACTGGCCGCAGCGCCGCTCGACCAGGCGGGGCTGGCCAAGCGGCGCGAGCAGTTGCAGCGGGCGATGACCGAGGGTGCGGGTGTCCTCCGCTCGACCCGATCGCTCGCCGAAGCGGCTGCCGGCGTGACCGACGCCGTCGGGGAGGCCTTCCCGCCAGGAAGTCCGGCGGCCGGGGAGTCCGCGAGAGCGGTGGCGGAGATCACCAACCTGTCGACAGTGGCCGCCGCGCTGCTCCGCTCGGCCGAAGCCCGTACCGAGAGCCGCGGCTGTCATGCCCGACGGGACCACCCGGCCGCCGATGACACGTGGCGGTGCCGCATCGTCCATGGGGAGCAGGTCGAGGCGCGCACTGCCGATCCCGCCGGCTGGCCTCCATGACGGGGCCGGGGCCGCTGGACCCGCCGGCGGTCGCTGTGCGCCGCGCTGTCGCCGGCGCGCTCGCCGAAGACCTCCTCCCCCTCGGGGACCTGACGGCATCGTTGGTCCCTCCCGGCGTGGAGCGTACCCTCGCCGTGGTTGCCCGCCAGAGCGGCGTCATCGCCGGGCAGGCCTGCGCCTTGGAGACGTTTGCCCAAGTAGACGCCGCTATCGAGGTCAGTTGGCACATCGCCGACGGTGGGGTCGTCCAGCCGGGCACGGTGGTGGCCGAGGTCGACGGCCCCCTGCATTCGCTGCTGACGGCGGAGCGGACGGTGCTCAACTTCCTCTGCCACCTGTCGGGTGTGGCGACCATCACCCGGCGGTTCGTCGAGGCCGTGACGGCGTCCAATCCGGCGACTCGGGTTCTCGACACCCGTAAGACGCTGCCGGGGCTGCGCGCGCTGCAGAAGGCCGCGGTACGCGCTGGAGGCGGCTGGAACCACCGGGGAAGCCTCTCGGATGCGGTCCTGGTCAAGGACAACCACCTCGGTGGTCTGGGCATCGCCGAGGCGGTAGCTCTCGCCCGCCGCCGGTGGCCCGGCCGCATGATCGAGGTCGAGTGCGACCGACCCGAGCAGGTCGTGACGGCTGTCGATGCGGGCGCCACCGTCATCATGCTCGACAACATGAGGCCTGATCAGGTCGCCTCCTGCGTGAGCCTTGTCCGGGCGCGGCCGCCGGGCAGCACGGTGCTGCTCGAGGTGTCCGGCGGAGTCGACCTGCTGTCGGCCCCCGCCTATGCCGCTGCCGGTGCCGACCTGCTGTCGGTCGGTGCCCTCACCCACTCGGTCGAGGCGCTGGATCTCGGTCTCGATCTGCTGGAGCGCTGACGTGCTGCTGGCTATCGACGTGGGCAACACCGAGACCGTGGTCGGGCTCTTCAGCACCGGTCCCGACGACCAGCCGCCCCCCGACGCCCGACCGGCGGCCCCGGCTCCGCCCGAGCCGGCCGGCCTCTCACACCATTGGCGGCTGTCGACGGTAGCCGAGCGCACTGCTGACGAGCATGCCTTGCTGCTGTCACAGCTCCTCGACCTCGACGGCATGGACGTGGCCGGGGTCGTGACGGGCATCGCCGTCACCTCGTCGGTGCCCCGGGTGACCACGGCGTTGCGTCAGATGGCCGACCGCTGGTTCAACGTTCCGTGCGTGGTGCTCGAACCCGGCGTCCGCTCGGGGATGCCCATCGTCTACGACAATCCCAAGGAGGTGGGGGCGGACCGGGTCGCCAACGCCATCGGCGCCTACGACCTCTACGGGGGCCCGTGCATCGTCGTCGACATGGGTACGGCGACGACCTTCGACGCCATCTCGGCGGCAGGCGAGTATCTCGGGGGGGCCATTGCCCCCGGCGTGGCCATCAGCATGGACGCCCTGTTCCGCAATGCTGCCGCCCTGCGTCGGGTCGAGCTGGTCGAGCCGCGCAGCGTCATCGGCAAGTCCACCGTCGAGTCGATCCAGTCCGGTGCCCTGTACGGGTACGCCGGCCAGGTCGACGCCATGTGCCGGAGGTTCATGGCCGAGCTCGGCCGCTGCACTGTGGTGGCGACCGGCGGGTTGTCGGAGGTCATCACGCCGTTCGCCGACACGGTCGAGCATCGCGAGCCCTGGCTGACGCTCCACGGTCTCCGACTGGTGTACGAGCGCAACGTCCGGCAAGGTTGACGGTTGTGCCCGGGTCCGACGCCGTCCCCTACCGGTTCGACCGGACCGCCGAGGCGGCCGAGCTCCAAGAGCGCCACAGCGAGCTCGAGGTTGGAGCATCGAGCGGTGAGCATGTGGCAGTGGCTGGGCGGGTCATGCTGGTGCGGCCACAGGGCCGCCTAGCCTTCGCCACCCTGCGGGACTCCTCGGGACAGATCCAGCTCTTCGCCCTGCAGGCGCAGACTGCGGACTTCGACGCGTTCGCCCGCCTGTCCCTGGGCGACTGGGTCGGGGCCCGCGGGCCGGTGGTCCGTACCCGCAAGGGCGAGCTGTCCGTGCAGGTCGAGACTTGGGAGCTCCTGGCGAGAGCACGGCGTTCGTTCGGTGACAAGTGGAGGGGCGTCACGGACGTGGAGACGCGCTTGCGCCAGCGCGAGGTCGATCTGTGGGCCAACGACGCCACTCGCCGCGTGTTGCTGCTGCGGAGCCGCCTGGTGCGGACACTACGGCACCAGCTCGAGGACCGGGGGTTCATCGAAGTGGAGACACCGGTGTTGCACCCGATCCCCGGGGGGGCGACGGCCAAGCCTTTCGTCACCCACCACCATGCGCTCGATACGGACCTGTACCTGCGGGTCGCCCCGGAGCTGTACCTGAAGCGACTGGTGGTCGGCGGTTTCGAGAAGGTCTTCGAGATCGGCCGGGTGTTCCGCAACGAGGGCTTGTCGCCCCGGCACAACCCGGAGTTCACGATGCTCGAGCTCTACCAGGCCTACGCGGACTACCACGACCTGCTGGTGCTGGTCGAGCAGTTGGTGGCCATGCTGGCCATCGACGTCTGCGGCACGACGTCGCTCACCTACCAGGGTCGCCCGCTCGATGTGGCACCACCCTGGCGTCGTGCCTCGATGGCCGAGCTGATCGCCGAGGCCACTGGCCAGCCGGCAGACGTGCACACGCCTCCAGACGTCTTGCGCGTCCGGGTGGCTGCCGCCGGGATCGACCCGGACCCGTCGTGGGGGCCGGGCAAGCTGCTCCTCGAGCTCTACGAGAAGACAGCCGAGCCGGCATTGTGGGGGCCGGTGTTCGTCACCGATTTCCCCACCGAGGTCTCGCCGCTGGCGCGCCGTCACCGCGACGACCCGGAGCTGGCAGAGCGGTTCGAGGGGATCGTCGCCGGCCGTGAGCTGGTCAACGCCTTCTCGGAGCTGGTCGACCCCGACGACCAGCGGGCGCGGTTCGAGGCGCAGGCCGCTGCCAAGGCCGCAGGTGACGAAGAAGCGATGGCGGTAGATGAGGGCTACCTCCGGGCGTTGCAATACGGCCTGCCGCCCACCGGTGGCCTCGGCCTGGGCATCGACCGGCTCGTCATGCTCTTCGCCGACGTGGCCAACATCCGCGAGGTGATCGCCTTTCCCACACTGCGCCCCGAGCGCCCGCCCACCTAGCTCGGCCGCATCGGCGGTTCAGGTGCTGGCGACGGGGAGCCCGTCCAACGTGGATCGAGCCAGGTCGCCGAGCGCTCTGGCCAGCGTCGGATCCGAGACTGCACCAGCAGCGGCGGTGGCTTGCTCGACGTAGCGCGTGCCGGCTTTCACGGCCCGGACCACGGCCGAGGATGTCGCGACGATCGCCCGGGCCTTGTCGCGTTCGGGCTGTCCCAGCGGTTGGCCGAGGAGCGCTCGCAGCTCGTCGCCGACCTGGGGCAACTGCAGGGCGATGAGCACGGGCAACGTGTAGATCCCTTCGGCAAGGTCCTGGCCGGCCGGCTTGCCCAGCTCGGACTCGGTGCCGACGACGTCGAGGATGTCGTCACGGAGCTGGAAGACCATGCCGAAGCTTCGCCCGAAGCTGGTGAGCGCTTCCACCTGCATCGGGTCGGCTCCGGCGGTCAACGCCCCGATCCGGCAGGAGGTGGCCATCAGGGCGGCGGTCTTCCCGGCGATGGCCGCTTCGTACTCCTGCTCGCTGCGCTCGACGCGGTAGGCACCATGGACCTCGGCGACCTGGCCCTGGCAGAGCTGCCCGAGGGTGTTGGCCAGCAGTCTGGCGATCTCCGGCCCGAGGCCGGCGGCGATCTCCGCAGAGCGGGCAAGCAGGAAGTCTCCGGCCACGATGGCGATGAGGTTCCCCCACCGGCCGTTGACGCTCTGCACGTTGCGTCGCATGGTGGCCTCGTCCATGACGTCATCGTGGTAGAGCGATGCCAGGTGCACGAGCTCCACGGCAGCCCCCCCGAGCAGGTCGTCGCGCGTGGCGGGCCGGGCGCCGCTTGTCGCCGCGGCGACGGCCAGGGCTGGTCGGAGGCGCTTTCCGCCGGCCTCGATCAGGTGGCGGGCAACCTCGTCGAGGTAGGCATCGCCGGAGTGGACCAATTCACGAAGCAGCGGCTCCAAGCGCGCCAAAGCATCCTCCGTGGCGGGAAGAGCGAGGAGCGAAGCAGCGTTCACCTCACCAGACGATAGGCGAAGCCGCAGGCAACCGGACAACGGTGCCTGCTGCCCGGGCGCACATCGTTTGTCACGTCTTGTAGTTTTCGTCAGGGTTTCAGGAAAATCTGCCGAGGCAAGGTGCGGCGCAAGGGGTTCTTGTCCCGCTGGTGTTGGATCGCAGAGCCTTGCCGGTAGACTTACCGTGTCGTCGAGCCGTCGAGGGAGGCGGTCTGGTGTTCGAACGCTTCACAGATCGGGCGCGAAGGGTCCTGGTGCTGGCGCAGGAGGAAGCGCGCCTGTTGAACCACAGCTTCATCGGGACAGAGCACATCCTGCTCGGGCTCATCCACGAGGGCGAGGGCGTCGCCGCCAAGGCCCTCGAGCAGCTCGGGGTGTCCTTGGAGGCTGTCCGTGAAAAGGTCGAGGAGACCATCGGGCTCTCGGGCACCGCACCGACCGGCTCGCCTCCGTTCACCCCGCGGGCGAAGAAGGTTCTCGAGCTGTCCCTGCGCGAGGCCCTCCAGCTCGGCCACAACTACATCGGAACCGAGCACATGCTGCTCGGGCTGGTCCGCGAAGGCGAGGGCGTGGCTGCCCAGGTGCTGGTCAGCCTCGGTGCAGACCTGCCCCGCGTTCGCCAGCAGGTCATCCAGCTGCTGTCGGGCTATCAGGGCAAGGAGCCGGCAGGCGCGTCCGGCTCGTCGTCCGATACGCCGTCGGGCTCGCCGGTGCTCGACCAGTTCGGCCGGAACCTGACGCAGCTTGCCCGTGACGGCAAGCTCGATCCGGTCATCGGTCGTGAGAAGGAGATCGAGCGGGTCATGCAGGTGCTGTCGCGCCGCACCAAGAACAACCCGGTCCTGATCGGCGAGCCCGGTGTGGGCAAGACAGCGATCGTGGAAGGATTGGCCCAGCGCATTGTCGGCAACGATGTTCCGGAGACGCTTCGGGGCAAGCAGCTCTACACCCTCGACCTGGGCGCCCTGGTGGCCGGCAGCCGGTATCGCGGTGACTTCGAGGAGCGGCTGAAGAAGGTGCTGAAGGAGATCCGTACCCGCGGGGACATCGTCTTGTTCATCGACGAGCTCCACACGTTGGTGGGGGCCGGCGCTGCCGAAGGCGCCATCGACGCGGCGTCGATCCTGAAGCCCATGCTGGCCCGAGGGGAGCTCCAGACCGTCGGGGCCACCACGCTGGACGAGTACCGTAAGCACCTCGAGAAGGACGCTGCTCTCGAGCGGCGATTCCAGCCGATCAAGGTGGAGCAGCCGACCGTGGCCCAGACCATCGAGATCCTGAAGGGCCTGCGGGACCGCTACGAGTCGCACCACTCGGTCACCATCACCGACCAGGCGCTGGTGGCTGCGGCGAACCTGGCCGACCGCTACCTGGCCGACCGCTTCCTGCCGGACAAGGCCATCGACCTCATCGACGAGGCGGGCAGCCGCCTGCGCATCCGCCGGATGACCACCCCCCCGGACTACAAGAAGTTGGAAGAGGACATCACCCGGATCCGCAGCGACAAGGAGTCGGCCATCGAGCGACAGGCCTTTGACCAGGCGAAGAAGCTGGCCGAGCAGGAGAAGGAGCGCCTCGATCGCAAGACGGCGATGGAAGCCGAATGGCGGGCCGAGGGGATGGAGCTGTTCGACGTGGTGGACGAGGAGGTGATCGCCGACGTTCTGGCCAATTGGACCGGGATCCCCGTCTACCGGCTCACCGAGGAGGAGACGGCGAAGCTGCTTCGGATGGAGGACGAGCTCCACAAGCGGGTCGTCGGCCAGGAAGAGGCCATTAAGGCGCTGTCGCGGGCAATGCGGCGCACCCGGGCCGGTCTGAAGGACCCCAAGCGTCCCAGTGGATCGTTCATCTTTCTCGGTCCGACAGGCGTGGGGAAGACCGAGCTGGCCAAGACGTTGGCCGACTTCCTCTTTGACGACGAGGACGCGCTCATCCAGCTCGACATGTCCGAGTACATGGAGAAGCACACCGTGTCGCGCCTGGTCGGATCCCCTCCGGGGTACGTCGGCTACGAGGAGGGCGGTCAGCTCACCGAAGCGGTGCGTCGCAAGCCGTTCTCCGTGGTGCTGTTCGACGAGGTGGAGAAGGCCCACCCGGACGTGTTCAACACCCTGCTGCAGATCCTCGAGGACGGGCGCCTGACCGACGCGCAGGGTCGCTCCGTCGACTTTAATAA
>JAJYAB010000183.1 GCA_021779775.1 Actinomycetes bacterium | reverse complement strand
CGAGGTAGGTGATCGAGCTCGAACAGGCGGCCGTCGCCGTGAAGCCCGGGTCGTGGAACCAGATGCCGGGAAGCAGCTTCTGCCATTCGGCAGCCGACACGCCCCCGTGCTCGATCGGGATCTCGAGCTGGCTTCCCGTCCGGTTGTCGATGATAGTGATGGACTCGGCCACGGCGCTCGGACCCTCCTCGATCGTCCCGCCTCGATCCTACGGTGCCCGACCGCAAGCAGTCACCTCACCGGGGCCCGAACCGCATCGGGCTGCTATCCCAGCCGCTCCTCCAAAGCCGTGAGCTGCTGGCGAAGGGCAGCCGGGAACCGCTCGCCGAACGGGGCCACGTCCGCTTCGATGCGGGCGATCTCCTCGCGCCACGCCCTGACATCGACATGGAGGAGCACCTCGAGCGTGCCGGGTTCGATGGCGAGGCCGTCGGTGTCCAGCGCCCCGGGGGCCGGGAGCCGGCCGATAGCCGTGTCGACGGCATCAGCAGTCCCGTTGCACCGGTCGAAGATCCACGCCAGGACCCGGGAATTCTCGCCGTAGCCAGGCCACAGGAACTCACCGTGCTCGTCACGACGGAACCAGTTGACGGAGAAGATGGACGGGAGGCGGTCTGCCGTGCTGCGGGCACCGATCTCCAGCCAGTGGGCGAAGTAGTCGGCCATGTTGTACCCGCAGAAGGGGAGCATGGCGAAAGGATCGCGACGGAGACGCCCCATGGCACCGGTGGCGGCTGCCGTCGTCTCGCTGGCCATGATCGAGCCGAGGAGCACTCCGTGGTCCCAGTCGAACGCTTCGGTGACGAGGGGGACGGCTGATGACCGGCGCCCGCCGAAGAGGATGGCCGATATCGGCACACCGGCCGGGTCCTCCCACTCCGGAGCGATGGAGGGAACCTGGGAGAGCGGGGCGGTGAAGCGACTGTTCGGGTGGGCAGCGGGGTTGGGAGCGGCTGGGCTCCAGTCGTTGCCCAACCAGTCGATCAGGTGGTCCGGCGCCTCCGGGGTCAGTCCCTCCCACCACACGTCCCCCTCGTCGGTCAGGGCGACGTTGGTGAAGATCGTGTTGCTGGCAAGGGCACGGATCGCCGTGGGATTGGTCTCGACACCAGTGCCCGGGGCAACACCGAACATGCCGTACTCGGGGTTGACGGCGCGGAGCTGGCCCTCGGTGTCGAGCTTCATCCAGCAGATGTCGTCGCCGATGGTCTCGGCCTTCCATCCGGGAACCGTCGGCACGACCATGGCCAGGTTGGTCTTGCCGCAGGCGCTCGGGAACGCAGCGGCGACGAACCGGCTCACCCCAGCAGGGTTGGTGAGCTTGAGGATCAGCATGTGCTCGGCCAGCCACCCCTCGTCTCTGGCCATCGTCGACGCGATGCGCAAGGCGAAGCACTTCTTGCCCAAGAGTGCGTTGCCTCCATACCCGGAGCCGTAAGACCAGATCTCGCGGGACTCGGGGAAGTGCACGATGTACTTGCGGTCGGGATCGCACGGCCAGGCGACGTCTGCCTGTCCTGGCTCGAGGGGGTGCCCGACGGAATGCAGGCAACGCACGAACTCGCCGGTCTCTCCGAGCACGTCGAGGGCAGCGGTGCCCATGCGAGTCATGATCCGCATGGACGCTGCGACGTACGCCGAGTCGGTGAGCTGCACGCCGATATGGGCGATGGGGCTGCCGAGCGGCCCCATGGAGAACGGGACGACGTAGAGGACCCGTCCCCGCATGGCGCCCCGGTAGAGATCGAGCAGCTCGGCGCGCATCGCCGTCGGGTCGACCCAGTTGTTGGTCGGGCCGGCGTCCTCGAACCGCTCGCAGCAGATGAAGGTCCGGTCCTCGACTCGGGCAACGTCCCCCGGGTCGGACCGGCACAGGAAGCTTCGCGGTCGGAGGACAGGGTCGAGCGGGATGAACGTGCCGGTCTCCACCAGGCGGCGGCACTGCACCTCGTACTGCTCTTCGGATCCGTCGCACCACTCGACGCGATCGGGTTCGAAGATGCCTTCCCACTGTTCGACCCACCCCAGGAGCGACTCGTTCCTCGTGGGTGCGGACGTGGCCGTGCTCATCTCTGCTCTCCCTTTCCCTTCGCGGCGGGACCGTCACCGTCTACGCCACCAGCGTCCTACCCGACGACCCGGAGGCAGCCCGAGCGATCTGGCGAGGTGGCGAGGTGGCGAGGTGGTGCGCCTCCGGTATCGCTGGCGCGGTGCCGGAGGCGGTTCTGGATGCCGCCGGTGGATAGGCTCGCCGCATAATATAAGGATTTGACAACCCAGCTAATCATCGAATGATGTATCTGTCAATCATGCGTCTCACCACGTTGGCCCGGCGGTGGCGGGCACATCCTGCGCTCGTCGCTCCACCTGCTCCCGGTTCGCCTGCGGTCCAGCAGGCGGCACGGCGCAACCGGGGATCGCTCCAGCTCCGCCACGTCGACGCCGGGTCGTGCAACGGATGTGAGCTCGAGATCGCCTCCGTGTTCTCCCCGGTCTACGACGCCGAGCGGTTCGGGATACGGCTCGAGGCGTCACCGCGTCACGCCGACGGTCTGCTGGTAACCGGACCAGTCACGCGAAACATGGCCGGCCCGCTGCGTAAGACGTTGGAGGCCGTGCCCCAGCCCCGGGTCGTGGTGGCCGTGGGCGACTGTGCCCACGACTGCGGGGTGTTCCGGGGCGCCTACGGAGTCGAAGGCTCGGTGGCCGATGTCGTGCCGGTCGACCTGGAGGTTCCCGGCTGCCCGCCGGACCCCGCAACGATCATTACCGCGTTGCGGGGCCTGGCCGGTACGTGACCGCTGCGCTGCTTGTCACCACTGCGCTGGTCGGCCTCGCGGCCTCGGTGGCCGGAGTGATCGGACCGGAGCAGACCCGGACCCGGCTGTCGTCAGCACTGACCATCGCTGCGTGTGCGTGCGGGCTCGTGGTGGCCGCCGACGTGCTCCACACCGGTGGCCACGCCGCCCTCGTGCACACCGACCGCCTGCTTCCTCTCAGCGGGTTCTCGCTGGCACTCGACCGTTTCGGCGCCCTTTTCGTCGCCGTCGGTGCGGTGGTCGGCATGTGCGCCATGGTCTTCCGCCTCGGCTACGACGGTCATGGCTTGTCCAGCCGGACGGCATCGAGCGTCCTGCCGCTGTTCGTCACCACCCTGCTCCTCGTCCCTGCCGCGGCCAACGTGACCACGTTCTTGTTCCTCTGGGAGCTGATGGCGGTCACCTCGCTGCTGCTCGTCCTCGTCGACCACCGCCGCCGGCCCGAGGTGCAGGTGGCCGGCCAGTGGTACGCGGTGATGACCCACCTCGGCGCGGCCGCGCTGCTCTTGGGCTTGGTCCTCTTGGCCACGCACGTCGGCAGCCAGTCGTTCCCCGCCATTGCCGCCCGATCGGCCCACCTGCCGGCCTGGGTGCGGAGCACCGCGTTCGTGCTGGCCTTGATCGGGTTCGGGTCGAAGGCCGGCATGGTCCCGCTCCACGTCTGGCTGCCGCGCGCCCACCCAGAGGCCCCGGGTCCGGTGTCCGCGTTGATGTCGGCGGCGATGGTGAACCTCGGGGTCTACGGCATCGTCCGGGTGGGCGACGGGCTGCTCGGGGGCGGACCGGCATGGTGGTGGTTGCTCGTCATGGCCCTCGGGGCCCTGTCCGCGCTGTTCGGGTCCCTGCACTCGGCCACCAGCACCGACCTCAAGCGCCTGCTGGCCTATTCGACCACCGACAACGTCGGGCTGATGCTGCTCGGCGTGGGCGCCTCAGGTCTCTTCGCGTCGACCGGCCACCCGTCCCTGGCGCTGTTGGCGCTCGCCGCAGCCTTGCTCCATGTGGTCTTCCACGCCATGTTCAAGGGATCGCTGTTCCTCTCGGCCAGCTCGATCCAGCAGGCCACCGGTGGCACCAGGGACCTCGACCGGCTCGGCGGTCTATTGCGACGGATGCCGGTCACCGCCCCGCTGTTCGTCGTCGGCGGCTTGACCATCGCCGCCGTGCCCCCGCTGTGCGGCTTCGTGAGCGAATGGCTCATGCTCCAGGCCATGTTGCACGGCCTGCCCTCGTCGAACCCCACCATTGCGGTGGCCATGCCGATCGGGGTCGGCGTGCTCGCCCTCACCGGCGGGCTGACCGTGCTGACCTTCGTCAAGGCCGCAGGCATCGGCCTCTTGGGCCGACCCCGCAGCGAGCCGGCCGCAGTGGCTGGCGAGGTCCCCCCGTCCATGTGGGCCGGTGCCGGAGTGCTGGCCACCCTCTGCCTCCTCTTCGGCGTAGCCCCGTTCCTCGTGATCCCGGCCGCGGTCGACGCCGCCCGCAATGTGACCGGTACCCGCCTCCCCGACCCGCTGGTGGGTGGTTGGCAGGTGGGGTTGGCGGGTACCCACGGCGTGCTTGCCCCCGGGCTCCTCGCCCTCGTCCTTCTCGTCGCCGCCTTGGTGGTCGCCGGAGCACGACGGCTGGTCCAACGCGCGACGGTGCGGCGTACCGAGGCGTGGGGGTGCGGAAGGGAGCTGCAGACCGCCCGCATGCAGTACACCGCTGGATCGTTCGGTGAGCCCCTCTCGCGGGTGTTCGAAGACGTGTTGCGCCCGTCGCACGACCTCGACGTCAGCCATGTGGCCGAGTCCCGCTACTACGTCGAGGCGGCCACCTTCCACACCTCGCTCGACGACGCCTTCGAGCGTCATCTCTACCGACCGGCGGCCGAGGGCCTGCGACGGTGGGGGGCGATCGCCCGCCGGGTGCCGAACGGGAGCGTGCATCGCTACCTGGCCTTCGGCCTGGTGGCGCTGATCGTGG
>JAJYAB010000182.1 GCA_021779775.1 Actinomycetes bacterium | reverse complement strand
GCCGAGGTCTCCGTGGAGGATCCCATGGCGAACTCGTCGAGGTTGGTCTTGCCGATCATCACAGCGCCGGCACGTGCCAGACGCCCGATCACCGTGGCGTCGTACGGCGGTCTCCAGCCCGCCAACATCCGCGACGAGCATGTGGTCGGCACGCCCCGCGTGCACAGGTTGTCCTTGACGGCGACCGGCACCCCGGCCAGGGGTCCCGGGTCCTCCCCGGCCGCCACACGTCGGTCGACCGCCTGGGCAGCCGCCCGGGCACCGTCACCCAGCACGGTCAGGAACGCGTGGAGCTGGCTGTCGTGGTCGCTGATCGCCTGCAGGTGCTGGTCGACCACGTCAACTGCCGACCGCTGCCCGGTGCGCACCTCGTTCGCCAGGGCCAGGGCAGGCCCGAGCCCGGCGCTCGCTGCGGGCATGCCCCCGGCCGGCGGGCCGGTCACGGTGCCTCACCCAGGATGCGGGGCACCCGGAACCGGTCGTCCTCCACCGACGGCGCCTGCGCCAACACCTCGGCGCGGTCGAGCGAGGGCCGGACGACGTCGTCGCGCAGCACGTTGCGCAACGGCATCGGGTGTGCCGTCGGGGCCACCGCCGCAGTGTCGAGTGCCGCCACCTGGGCGGCGTGCTCCAGCACAGCAGCCAGCTGGACGCTGTACATGTCGAGCTCCTCGTCGGTCAGGTCGATGCGGGCCAGGCGCGCCACGTCAGCGGCGTCCTGGCGCGTCAACCGGCCGGCGGGCGGATGGCGGTCCGGGGGCGGCATCAGCGGTCCGCGTCGCCATGGAGGACGCTGTGGACGAGCTCGCAGGTGCGGGCCACGACCTCGTCGGCATCGTGGTCGAGCGTCGCCACGTGGTAGCTGCGCTCGAGCCACACCCGCTCCACGGGGCCGCCCACCTCGGCGACGAGCCGGTCACCGGACGCCGGGTCGACCACATGGTCTTGGCGGCTCGACAGGAGCAGGACCGGGCACGAGATCTTTCCCAAGCCGGCAGCCACCTCTTGCACACCGGCAAAGAGCGACAGCACGGCACGCAGCGGCGAGCCCTCGTAGGTGACCTCGACGCCTCCCTCCTTGGCGATGTCGGATCCGATGCCTGGAACGATCTCGGTTCCGGAGTCCACCAGCTGCCGCACGGTGGTCACGACGCTGGCGGGCGGCGGCTGCACGAGGGGGTTGACCAGCGCCAGCCCGCGGATCTCCGGGTGCCGCTCGGCCAGCCAGCATGCCAGGCTGCCACCCATCGACAGCCCGACCAGGGCCACGGCATCGCACCGGGCGGCCAGATGCTGGTAGGCGTCCTCCGCTGCTGCGCTCCAATCGTCCCATCGGGTCGGGACCATGTCCTCCATGACCGTGCCGTGCCCGGGCAGCAGCGGCAACGAGACGGACCAGCCGGCATCGGCCAAGGCGTCCGCCACGGGCCGCATGGAATGCGGGTTGCCGGAGAACCCGTGGAGGACCAGGACGCCTTCGGGCCGGCCGTCGTGAAGGAACGGCTCCGCCCCGGGGAGGATGGCAGCGCTCACAGCGGGCATGCTACCGGCCCTCCCCCCGGCCCCCGGTCCCCCGGCCCCCGGCGGGTGAGGGGCTACCTTGGCGGTGGTGCATGTTCGGCGGGCGGCCCTGGTCGTGCTCCTGGGACTGACGCCGGCGCTCGCCGCATGTGGTTCGATGCCTTCGGGCGAGCAGTCGAGCAGACCGTCCCCAGGCGCTCAGCCGCATGCCTCTGCGCACTCGAGGTCGACGGCAGCGGCGGCGGGCGCCAGTCCCTCCGGTAGGGCGTGTCGCAGCGGTGACCCTCTGGCGAACGTGTACCACGCCTACCGCCTGCACGTCGTCCAAGGCTGCACCACGGTCACCGGAACCGTCGCCTACGTGAGCCACGAGGACGACGGGGACATGCACGTCAACCTCTCGCTCCCTTCGAGCGAGTCCCACATGCTCGACCAGGCGAACATCGCCGACGAGCACGGCAACCTCGTGACCGAGATCGTCCCAGCCGACCGACCCGGCTGCACTCCCGGGAAGCCACCTCCTCTCCCTCCGACTGCCTACATGTCGTCCGGCTATTCGTATGGCATCTGCACCGGCGCGGATATCGCGACGCCACCGGTCGGTGCACAGGTGACGGTGACCGGACCGTATGTGCTCGACACCGACCATGGGTGGATGGAGGTGCATCCGGTGTGGTCGGTGACGGTGACCGGACAAGGATCACGGATCCTGCCCGCAGCGAGCCCGCCGCCACCCGCTCCCTCCACCGGCGCGTGGTGCCAGGTGAGCGCATCCCCGTCCAACGACAGGTACCGCGGCGACTATCACGTGTCCGTCCGTTCGAACCAGCCCGATCAGAAGGCCACGGCCTCCGACGCCGGCGACACCTGGAGTGATGGCACGGACACCACTGGCTATGCAGGCATCCGGCTGTACAACACCTCGCCGGGTATGACCATCACCGTGACGGTAGGCGCCGCGTCCTGCTCGACGACCGCGTGAGCATCGGGGCAAGGCCGTCGAAGTGACCTGCGACGGGGCCGGCAGCCGAGCGGCCGACCGGCCGCCCGGCATCACCTGGACGTTCGGCTCAGCCCCCGGCGAGCTCGGGCAGGCGCTCGGCCAGCGCAGCGACGGTCCACCGGTCGCCGCGCTCCACGGTGGCAGCCATCGTCCACGGCGTAAAGAGGCGGACGGTGCCCCCCTGCACGAAGAAGACCTTGCCGGTCACGGGGCACGCCTCGGTCGACAACGCGGCGACCAGCGGCGAGATGTTTGCCGGGTCCCAGATGTCGAAGGCGGCGGGGTCCGATGGTACCTTCACGATGTCCTCGAGCCCGGGGGTCTGCTCGGTCATGCGCGTGCGGGCCGCCGGCGCGATGGCGTTGACCCGCACCCCGTAGCGCACCAGCTCCTGTGCGGCGATCACCGTGAACGCCCCGATGCCGGCCTTCGCTGCGCCATAATTGGCTTGGCCCGGGTTGCCGAGCAGGCCTGAGGTCGACGACGTGTTCACGACGGCCGCTCGGACCTCCTGGCCCGCCTTGGTGCGCTCGCGCCAGTAGGCGGCAGCATGCCGGGTCGGCACGAAGTGGCCTTTCAGGTGGACGTGCACCACGGAGTCCCACTCCGCCTCGGACATGTTGACGAGCATCTTGTCGCGCAGGATGCCGGCGTTGTTGACGAGGACATGCAGGTCGCCGAACGTCTCGACGGCTGCGTCCACCAGGCGCTTGCCGCCCTCCCAGTCGGTGATGTCGTCCGAGTTGGCCACCGCTTGGCCACCCATGGCGGCGATCTCGTCGACCACCTGCTGGGCAGCCGAGCGGTCGTCGCCCGACCCGTCGACCGCGCCCCCGAGATCGTTGACGACGACCTTGGCCCCTTCGGCAGCGAACAGCAGAGCATGCTCGCGGCCGATGCCGCGCCCTGCCCCGGTGACGATCGCCACCCGCCCGTCGAGCGAACCCATGGATGTTGCCTCCTCCTCGTCGAAGCGGCGCGCCGAGACGGCGGCCTCCCGGCCGGACACCGCCGGCAGGTGTCCACCCTGGCAGCCCGGGCCGGCGACGGTCAACTCGCCGGGCGTACCGCCGGGCGGGCTGCCGGGCGGGCTGCCGGGCGACGGATCCGCCGGTCGCGCCACGGCGCCACCATGCGGCGCACCTCGCGTGCCGGGCCGGCCACCAGCAGGTACTCGACGTTGCGGATCCGGCCGACGGTGCCGACCTTCACGCCGCTGGGGTCGTGGATGCCGATGCGGGCACCCACGTAGCGGTCCGACGGGAACGCGAGGACCTCGACGGCGCCCCGCACCGAGCAGACCTCGACCAACCGGTCCAGGGGAACCCACGACTCGTCGTTGTAGGACAGCAGGAGCACCCGGGCCGGCACCCGCCGCACGACGTCGGCCAGGGCATCCGCCATGGTCCGCTTGGAGTTGAAGGGGCTCCGGTCGCCGCTCCGCAGGTCCTGGCGCTTGCAGGCCACCCCGTAATGCTCCGGGGCGTCCCACGCCACGAGAGTCTCCCAGATGTGGTAGTTCGCCTCGTACCGGTGCTGGTTGTACGGCGGGTCGAGGTAGGCCAGGTCGAACGAGCCGAGCTGGTCGGCCAGGATGCAGGCGTCGCCGTGGACGGCCCGGCCGCCGCCGGGGAGCAGGGCCGGCACCCGCATCGAGAGCGGCCGGTACGAGCGGGCCGCCCACTGCTTGACGTAGGCCATCTGCAACCCGGTGGTCGAGTCCACCCGGTCGGCGGCCTCCATCAGGCTGGTGAGGAGGATCGGCCACAGCGGCGAACCGGCGTACCGCTCGTCGATGGCCGCCCGGACGGCGTCGATGCGCGCCCCGTTCTGCGGCTGGAAGAACCGGCTCTGCTCGCAGAACGTCTCCGTGACATATCCCGGCTCGCCCGGCAGGCCGTCGAGCTCGGCCACCGTCCGCTCCACGAGCTGGCGGTCCACCGTGGCGGCGTCGGTAGCCACGTAGCAGCCGGCCAGCACTGCCGCGTACCGGGCCCGGTCGACGGCCGTCACCTGGGCGCCGGCCTGCTTGAACGCCTGGGCCACCCGGGTCGTGCCGGTGAAGAGGTCGAGCGCTGTGCGGGCCTGGCAGCCGGCAGCCATGGCCGCCAACACCGGAACGAGGCGCCGCTTGGACCCGAGATACTTGATCACCGCATCACCACAGCACCACAGCACCGCATCACCGCCGGCCGGCTCCGCCGAAGCGGCGCGACCACCACGCCGGGTCGCGGGCATGGGCGTGGAAGTGGTCTGGGACCTGGCGCATGGTGCGGTCGAGCGTCCAGC
>JAJYAB010000181.1 GCA_021779775.1 Actinomycetes bacterium | reverse complement strand
CTCAATGGCTTTCATGACCCGGAGAACGTGGAATGGCTCCACTGAGATGAAATCCACGGCCCCTGCGGCGATGGCCCGGTTCCGCTTGAGCGGCACATCCTCCTCCAGGCCCACCACCAGGATCGGGATGATCGAGCCCGTGACGTAGCCGGCCACGTGGAACCCGATGCCGTCGAGGACCAGCAGGAAGGGCGGCTTGCCGCCTACGGTCCGGCTGACGTCATCGAGTGCCACCTCCTCGATCGGCTCGGCGAACGCCACCACGCCCTGCGGGGCATCGGTCCGTGCCGCAGTGTCCAGCCGGCGCTTCGACACCGAGACGACCCGCACCCGCCGCCGGGCGGCGAAGCGCTCGATGTCGTCGAGCTGCGCCGACGGGTCGAGCCCGTCGGCGATCCAGACCTCGCGCACCGAACGCCGGCCGGCGCCGAGCAGCTCACGGACGGCTTGGCGACCCTCGACCTGCTCACCTCCCACGCCGTGACGGTCTGCGCCCCGCCTGCTCGCGCCAGCAGGCCCAGGGGCGTCCCCATGGCGCCTTCTCGTGTCTGCCGGTGCGGCACCACCACGCTGGCGGGACCCTCGGCCGCCGGTGCCTCGGCGAGCCGGCGATGCACCCCCGGTGGACCCACGGCTCGTGCCACCCTTGGTTGACGGCCGCCCGACGTGCGGGCTCCGCCCCCCGGGCTTCCCTCCCCCGCCGCCAATCGGCCGCCGCGGGGGGGTCATCGCTGCACCTCGCACAACAGGACCACGGCCAGACAGGCGATGCCCTCGGCACGGCCGAGCGCGCCGAGCCCCTCTGCACGCTTGGCGCCGACGGAGACCGGTGCGCCCAACGAAGCCGACAGCCGATCGCCCATGCTCGACACCAGATGGCCGAGCTTGGGCTGCTCGCAGACCACGGTGCATGTCGCGTTGACCGCCTGATGGCCGGCCTGGCGGGCAAGCAGCACCACCTCGTCGAGCAGGTGGATCGAGTCGGCGCCTGCCCACCGGGGCTCGCTGGCAGGAAAGCGGGTACCGAGGTCGCCCAGCCCGGCAGCACCGAGGACGGCGTCGGCCAGCGCATGGGCCACCACGTCGGCATCGCTGTGGCCGGCAAGACCGCCGGAACCGGACACCACCACCCCGCCGAGCACCAACGGCCGGGCCTCGGCGGCGAACGGGTGGACGTCGAAGCCTTGACCGATGCGCCCGGCCCCGGGCGGGGCGGGGCGGGCGACCAGCGCCCCGGCCACGAGCAGGTCTTCGGCAGTGGTGATCTTCATGTTCCGGGGGTCACCGGGCACCAGGCGCACGATAGCGCCCAGGGCCTCCACCAACCCCGCATCGTCGCTCGCTTCCCCGCCCGTCGAATGCGCCCGCCGCAGCACGGCGGCATCGAAGGCTTGTGGGGTCTGCACCGTCACCAGGCCAGCTCGGGGGATGGTCTCGGCGACCACAGCCCGGTCGGGCATGCTCGCGTCCGGTGCCGCCCGCTTCACCGTATCGCTGACGGGGAGTGCCGGCACTGCAGCTTCGGCGCCGCCGGTTACGGCGGCGACGACCGACCGGAAGAGATCCTCCCCGGCCAGAGGCCGCGCTCCGTCGTGGACGACGACGATCTCTGCCTCGCTCGGAACCGCGTCGAGGCCACAACGGACCGATCCAGCGCGCGTGTCAGCGCCGGCTACGACGAGGTCAGCACCGAAGCGCCGGCCGCCTTGGACCACCACATCCGCCCGCGGGAGCACCAGCACGACGCCTTCGGCGACCGTCCGGGCCGCTGCCACCGACCATTCGACGAGTGGCCGGTCCTCCAAGGTGGCGAACTGCTTGGCGCCACCGAACCGTCTGCCGCTGCCGCCGGCGACGACCACTGCCCACACGCTCACCGGTCGACCATCTGGCCTGGCTTCGCGCTCCGGCCACCGACCGCCGCACGGCCGGCCGGCAGCCAGGTGCCGGGTGCCGGGTGGCGAGGTCAGGGCAGGGCCTCGTCGAGGCGAACCTCGGCGGTGGCTTCGTCCACGTCGAGCGCGAAGGTCAGCTCGGACACCAGGATCTGGCGGGCACGCTGCAGCATGCGCTTCTCCCCGGCGGACAGGCCCTTGTCCTTGTCGCGGATCGACAGGTTCCGAACCACCTCCGCGACCTGGTAGATGTCGCCGGAGCGCAGCTTCTCCGAATGGTTCTTGTACCGACGCGACCAGTTGGTGGGCATGCGCGCCTCCTTCTTACGGAGGACGGCGAACACCTCTTCCACTTCTTCGTCGTTGATCACCTCACGCAGACCCACACCTTCGGTGTTGTCTGCGGGTACCATCAACGTCAGGTCTCCGTATGCCAGGCGGAGCACGAGGTACTCCTTCTCCTCGCCGAACGCCTTCTTCACCTCGCGCCGCTCCACGATGGCTGCACCATGGTGGGGGTACACCACCTTGTCACCGATGTCGAAGACGGACACGAAAGACTCTCCTGAGCGATGTCGGGCCGGCCCGACGAGCACGGCGGAGCAGTGCCGATCCTACCTGCTCCGCCGCGTCTCCCCGCTTGCCTCAGCTGTAACGGTCGAGGATGCTGGCTTCGGCGAGCCGGGCGAGGCCCTCTTTGACCGACCGCGCCCGAGCCTCGCCGACGCCGCCGACCTGCTCGAGGTCACGTGCCGAAGCCCGCATGATGCGCTGCAACCCGGAGAAGTGGTCGACGATCCGGTCGGCCACCGTTTCGGGAAAGCGCGGCAGCCGGTTCAGGAGCCGGTACCCGCGTGGCTCCAGCGAGCTGTCGGGATCAGCGCTGGTCGGGGCGAACCCGAGCGCTGCAGCGACCCGGCGGCCGTCGAGCAGCTCTGCGGTGCTCAGCCTACCGAGCAGATCGAGCGTCACCTGGACGCCGGCCGCCTTACCTGGGCGCTGCCCGCCATAGCTCGGATCGTCGACCGGACCGTCGGCCGGACCTTCGCTCAGGTAGTCCCGTACGACGAGACGACGGATCGGGTCGACGCCTTCGCGCAGCTCTTCGAGCTGCCAGCGCAGCAGTCGCCCATCCTCACCGAGCTCGAGCAGCCCCGCCTCGATCTCTTCGGCGATCCGGACAACCAGCTCGGCCGGCTGCAGAACGCCAGCCACGTCGCGCATCGTGACCGTGTCTTCGACCTCGAGCGCCGACAGGGCGGTGAGAGCCAGGTCGAACCGCACCCGGAACCGCTGCAGCGCCTGCAGTGCCTGGCCGGTGCGCTCGAGCAGCCGAGTGGCCGGCTGCAGCACATGCCGGTCGTTACGGCGATAGATCGTCACCACCGACATGGCCGCCGACACCGACACCACCGGCACGTCGATCGAGCGGGCCACCCGTTCCGCCGTGCGGTGGCGCGTACCCGTCTCCGTGGTCGGTATGGCCGGGTTCGGCATGAGATGGACGTTCGCACGGGCAATGCGGCCGGCACCGGGGGACAAGATGATGGCCCCGTCCATCTTGGCCAGCTCGGCAAGCCGCTGGGGGCTGAACTCGGCGTCGAGCAGGAAGCCGCCGGAACAGATCGACAGCACCGCTGCATCGTCTCCCACGAGGACCAGCGCCCCCCGGTTGGCCTGAAGGATCCGCTCGAGGCCATCGCGTAGCGGCGTGCCCGGAACCACCAGAGCAAGGGCTTCGGCCATCGCTGAGCTGGGGTGTACTGCCACGTCCGCATGGTACCGGCATGCTCGGATCACCGGCCCGCTCCTCGGGGTGATGTCGCTGTCAGTCCACCAGTCCAGCGGGCGACAGGGCGACCTCGACCGCCTCGTGCAGGGACATGACCCGTACCAACTCGAGCCCGTCAGGCCCGTCGGGGGTGAACGCCGGCACCAGCGCCCGCCGGAAACCGACGCGGGCGACCTCGGCCAGACGGCGGTGCGCATGAGGCACCTGACGAAGCTCACCGCCGAGCCCGACTTCTCCGAAGGCAGCCAGATCTGCCGGAACGGCAACGTCTCGGCACGCCGACGCGACAGCCAGGGCCACAGCCAGATCGGCGGCCGGCTCGGACACCCGGATGCCGCCGACCACCGAGGCGAAGACGTCAACCGGACCAGCGCTCACCCCGGCCCGCCGGTCGAGCACAGCCAGCAGCAGCGACAGGCGGCCGGGATCGAGGCCCTGGGCGGCGCGGCGGGGGGTTCCCCCGGGGGGGAGCGGAGCTACCAGCGCCTGCAGCTCGACGAGCAGCGCCCGTTGGCCCTCGACCGCCGGGAGCACGGCGCTGCCGGGCAGGCCGGGCCGGCGGTCCCCCAACAGGAAGCGATAGGGATCCGACACGGCAGTGAGCCCGCTGTCGCCCATCTCGAACAGGCCCAGCTCACCGGTCGCCCCGAACCGGTGCTTCACGGCTCGCAGGAGGCGCAGCGCGTTGTGCCGGTCACCTTCTACGCTCAGCACGGTGTCGACGAGGTGCTCCAAGACGCGGGGGCCGGCCAGGTTCCCCTCCTTGGTGACATGGCTGACCAGCACCAGGGGGACGACCTGGCTCTTCGCCAGGCGAACCAGGACGTCTCCGCAGGCCCGAACCTGGGCGATGGAACCGGGAATGCCGGTCGTCGCCGGGTCGGCCATCGTCTGCACCGAGTCGACGACCACGAGGTCGGGGGCGAGCGCCACCACCGCTCTGGCGGCCACCGACAGGTCGGTTCCCGCCAGTAGGAGCAGGGTCGGGGGCAGCGGTCCGAGACGTTCGGCCCGCAACCGGACCTGCTGCGCCGATTCCTCGGCCGACACCAGCAGGACGTTGGCGCCCGCCGATGCCAACGTGCGCAGGACCTGCAGGAGCAGCGTCGACTTCCCGACGCCTGGCTCGCCCCCGAGCAGCGTCACCGAGCCCGGAACGAAACCCCC
>JAJYAB010000180.1 GCA_021779775.1 Actinomycetes bacterium | reverse complement strand
TCCGAGGCGACACGACCAGAGGTAGCCGCGTGAACGAAACTCCCAATGGTGACCCCAAAGGTGACCCCAATCGTGATGGAGCCGAGCTCGACTACGACGTGGTGATCATCGGCGCCGGGTTCACCGGTCTCTACCAGCTGCACCGGCTGCGAGCCCTGGGCATGTCGGTCGTCCTCTTGGATGCAGGCGCCAGGCTGGGAGGGATCTGGTACTGGAACTGCTACCCGGGCGCTCGGGTCGACTCGCACGTCCCGCTCTACGAATTCTCCGACGAGAACCTCTGGCGTGACTGGTACTGGGAGGAGCGGTTCCCCGACCAGAGGGCGCTGTGCCGCTACTTCGACCATGTCGACGCCAGATGGGACCTGAGCCGCGACATCCGTTTCAACACCCGCGTGATCGGAGCAGCCTGGGACGAGGACCGGCGGCAGTGGCGGGTAGCCACCGAAGCGGGCGGTTCGCTGCGGACCCGGTTCTTCGTGCTCTGCACCGGCTTCGCAGCGAAGGCGTACATCCCGGAGCTTCCCGGGCTGGAAGACTTCGCTGGGGCGTGCCACCACACCGCCCTCTGGCCCCAGGACAGCATCGACATGACCGGGCGGCGCGTCGGCGTCGTCGGAACCGGGGCGAGCGGGGTCCAGGTCGTGCAGGAAGCCGCGAAGATCGCCGCCGAGGTGACGGTGTTCCAGAGGACGCCCATCATGGCGCTCGCCATGCAGCAGCGCCGCCTGACGCGGGAAGGGCAGGACGCGGCCAAGGCCCGCTACCCGGAGATCTTCCGCCGGCGGACCGAGACCAACAGCAGCTTCGACTTCGTCGAGTCCACCGAGTCGGCACTCTCGGTGTCCGACGAGGAGCGGCGGGAGACCTACGAGAAGCTCTGGCAGGCGGGCGGGTTCAGCTTCTGGGCCGGTGGCTACTACGACATCCTGCTCGACGAAGCTGCCAACCGGACCGCGTACGACTTCTGGCGAGACAAGGTCCGTGCCCGGATCAACGACCCGGCGACCGCCGAGGTGCTCGCACCGACGGAGCCCCCCCACCCGTTCGGTGTCAAGCGCCCGTCGCTCGAGCAGACGTACTACGACGTGTTCAACCAGGACAACGTGGCGCTCGTGGACCTGAAGCGCACCCCGATCGAACGGGTCACGCCTGCCGGGGTGCAGACGAGCCAGGGCGAGCACGAGCTCGACCTCCTCGTGTTGGCGACCGGCTTCGACGCGGTGACCGGCGGCCTGACCAACATCGACATCCAGGGATGTCGGGGGAAGACCCTGAAGGAGCACTGGCAGCAGGGCGCGCGCACCCACCTGGGTGTCGCCAGCGCCGGGTTCCCGAACCTGTTGTACCTCTACGGGCCGCAGAGCCCGTCCGGGTTCTGTAACGGGCCGACCTGCGCGGAGGTTCAAGGCGACTGGGTGGTGGAGCTGATCGCCCATCTGCGCGACGAAGGGATCACCCGCATCGAGGCCGACCCTGATGCGGAGCAGGCGTGGGGGGAACAGGTGCAGAGCATCGCGTCCATGACGCTGTTCCCGCGTGCCGACTCTTGGTACATGGGCGCCAACATCCCGGGCAAGCCCCGCGAGATGTTGAACTGGCCCGGTGGCTTGCAGCTGTACCGGATGGCCTGCCAGTCCGCCGCACAGAACGGCTACAGCGGCTTCACCCTCGACGCCGGATGACAGTCGTCGGAACGGCCAGTACGATACGGAAATGATCACCGAGGACGAATTCCGGACCGAGGCGCTGCGGTTCCTGTCGGAGCATGCCAAGCCACGGGGAGCGGAGAGCACCGCCTGGGGAGAAGGGTCAGACCGCTTCGGCCTGTTCCCCGAGAAGTCCCGCGAGGAAGAGACGGCGGAGCTCGAGATGGCCAAGGCGTGGCGGCATACGTTGTTCGACGCCGGCTTCGCGTGGATCACCGGTCCCGAGCAGTACGGTGGGCGGGGCCTGCCTGCGTCGTACGACCGGCTCTACCAGTCGTTGGAAGCAGGCTTCGACGTTCCTTCACAGGCGCCGTTCGGCATCGGCCTCGGTATGGTGGCGCCGACGATCCTGGCCCATGGCACCGACACGGTCAAGGAGCGCTACCTCCGCCGCCTGCACCGAGCGGACATCGTCGGCTGCCAGCTGTTCTCGGAGCCTGGTCACGGGTCGGACCTGGCCGGCTTGGAGACGAAAGCCGAGCGCGACGGCGACGAGTGGAGGATCACCGGTCAGAAGGTGTGGACCTCAGGTGCCCAGTTCTCGGACATCGGCGAGATCGTCTGCCGGACGAACCCGGACGCTCCGAAGCATAAGGGGATCACCGCCTTCGTCGTGGACATGCACGCGCCGGGCGTCGACGTGCGCCCGTTACGGCAGATGACGGGCGGCGCCACGTTCAACGAGGTGTTCTTCACCGACGTCCGAGTCGCCGACGACCACCGCCTCGGCGACGTCGACGAGGGTTGGACGGTGGCGATCACCACGCTCATGAACGAGCGGGCCAGCATCGGCGGGGGTGGGGCCGCCATGGGAGGCGGAGGCGGCAGCCAGGTCAGACGGCTCGTCCAGCTGCTCAGCTGGCTCGGGCACAGCGACGACCTCCTCCTGCGCCAGGAGCTTGCCCAGATCTACGTCAACGCCCAGGTCGCCCGGTACACGAGCCAGCGATCCCAGGCAAAGCTCCGGGCCGGCCAGCTGCCCGGTCCGGAGATGTCGATCGGCAAGCTGTCGCTCACCGAGAACATGCGCCGGATCGCTGCGTTCGTCTCCCATGCCCTTGGACCGCGCCTCGTAGCCGACACCGGTGAATGGGGAACCTACGCCTGGGCGGAATTCATCCTCGGCATCCCGGGCATCCGGGTGGCTGGGGGAACCGACGAGGTCATGCGCAACATCATCGGCGAGCGGGTGCTCGGCCTTCCCAAGGAGCCCAGGGTCGATCGTTAGCGATCGCCGCCTCCGGCGCGGCGGAAGCGGTAGAGGGCGCTGCCCTCGCCCGTGTCGTGGAACACGACCTGCACAGGCATCCCCACCTCGAGTGAACCCGGGTCGTCGTCGACCACGTTCGTCATGATGCGCGGGCCCTCTTCGAGCTCGACGTAGGCGACGGCGTAGGGCGCGGCGTCCTTGTACGGGCCCATGCCACGTCGGGCGACGGTGAAGCTGTAGATGATCCCCCGGCCGGACGCCTCGATCCACGAGACCGTTTGGCTGCCACAGGCCGGGCAGAACACGCGCGGGTACCAGATCACCGTGCTGCACTCGTCGCACCGCGGGAGGAGCAACGTGCCCCGGGCCGTGGCAGCCCAGAATTCCGCTGTCTCCGCGGTGGGGCTCGGGGCTGGGACCGGGAGGCCGGCCTCGGACCTCATGCGTCCTCCTGCCCGAGGAGGAGGGTGACGCTGCCCATACGCGTGGCGATCGATCCGCCGGTGCCGTGGGCGAGGGCGATCCGGCAGTTCGGGACCTGCACGGCGGGGTGAGCCTCGCCCCGGAGCTGGCGGACCGCCTCGATGATCTTCGTCATGCCACCCCGGTTCCCGGGGTGGTTGTTGCACAGGCCCCCGCCGTCGGTGTTGAACGGGAGCCGTCCGTGGGGAGCCACCAGGGCACCATCCATCACGAATTCACCGCCTTTCCCCTTGTCGCAGAAGCCGAGATCTTCCAACGTCTCCAGCACGGTGATCGTGAACGAGTCGTAGATCGACGCGTAGTCGACGTCGGCCGGACCCAGACCCGCCTCGTCGAACGCCCGCGGTCCCGACCACACGGCGCCGGTGTACGTCAAGTCGACGCGGCCGTTGTTCGTGTGCTTGACGGTCTCTCCGTGACCCAGGACCTTCACCATCGGACGCGCCAGGTCCCGTGCCACGCTGGGGCTGGCGACGATCACCGCGCCACCACCGTCGGTCACCACGCAGCAGTCCATCCGGTGGAGGGGATCACTGACCATCGGCGACTCGAGCACCTCCTCGACGGTGACCGCGTGGGGCAAGAACGCGTTGGGGTTGTGCTCGGCATGCAGCGAGGCGGCGACCTTTATGGTCGCGAGCTGCTCGCTCGTCGTGCCGAACTCGTGCATGTGCCGGGTGGCGGCCAGCGCATAGTTGGTCACGGCGCCGTTGATGCCCCACATGCCCTCGAAGCTGCTCTCCGGGGTGGCCTCGCCCTGAAAGCCCCGGAAGCCTTCGAAGCTGCTGCGGGGCTTGCCGGCGAGGGTCACCAGCGCGACCTGGCACTTGCCGGCGGCGATCGCTGCGGCCGCATGCCCGACGTGAGCGAGGTAAGACGAGCCGCCGGTCTCGGTCGAGTCGACGATGGAGCACCGGAGTCCCAGGTACTCGGCCATGCTGAGCGGCCCGAAGCCGGCCCCCGAGTCGCAGAAGTAGGCGTCGACGTCGCCGAGCGACAACCCTGCGTCGGCGAGGGCTCCCAGGGCGACATCGGCATGGATCTGGGTGAGCGACCGGTCGGGGATCTCGCGGCGCGGATGCTCGAAGGCACCCACGATGTATGCCTTGCCTCGGATGCTCACACCGTCACGCTCCTATGGGATCGCCGGTGCTGCGCCAGGCGCGCATCCCGGCATGCCTGGGTCGACCGGAAGCCGGGCACCGGCTTCAGTTCAGGCGCTCGATGATCATGGCCATGGCCATACCTCCGGCGGCGCACATGGTCTCGAGGCCGTAGGTCTTGTCGAGCGCCTGCAGATCGTTGATCAGCGTGGTCATGATGCGCGCACCGGTCATGCCGAAGGGGTGACCCAGGGCGATGGCCCCCCCGTGCGGGTTGAGCTGGGCATCGATGTCGACCCCCGTCTTCCGGCACACCGGCAGGACCTGGGCGGCGAAGGCCTCGTTCAGC
>JAJYAB010000179.1 GCA_021779775.1 Actinomycetes bacterium | reverse complement strand
TGCCGCTCCTCGATCTGATCCAGGAGGGCAATCTCGGCCTGATCCATGCCGTGGAGAAGTTCGACTGGCGCAAGGGCTTCAAGTTCTCGACCTATGCGACGTGGTGGATCCGGCAGGCGATCTCGCGGGGGATCGCCAACACCGGCCGGACGATCCGGCTCCCGGTCCATGCCGGCGACACCCTGGCTGCCGTGCAGAAGGCGCAGATCCATCTCGAGTCGAAGCTCGGCCGCCAGCCCACGCTGGCGGAGATCGGCGAAGAGGTCGACCTTCCCCACGACAAGCTGGTGAAGGTGATGCGGTACCGGTCCGATCCCCTGTCGCTGTCCGAGCCGCTGCGCCAGGACGGCGACGGCGAGCTCGGCGACCTCGTCGAGGACAGCTCGACGGCTTCACCTTTCGACCAGACTGCACTCGCCCTGCTGGGCATCGAGGTCGACCGCCTGCTGGCGCCGCTCGACTCACGCGAAGGGGCGATCCTGCGCCTGCGGTTCGGGTTGGACCGGGGAGAGCCCCGCACGCTCGAAGAGGTGGGCGAGCACTTCAACCTCACACGTGAGCGGATCCGGCAGATCGAGTCACGCGCCATGTCGAAGCTGCGTCACCCGGCATCCGACACCGGGGCACGCGACCTCCTCACCGGCTGAGCGGGCGAATCCCGGAACGATACCTTCACGGTATGAGCAGGTAGCTTACGGTCAGGCTCCCGGAGGATCTCGTCGAATTCATCGACAAGTGTGTCGAGCGTGGCCAGGCGAGCAGCAGTCGTGGCGACGGCGATCAAGCGGCAGCGACGCCATGAGGTAGCCGACCGGGATGCCGCGATCTTGAGCCGAATGGCGCAGCTTGACACGGCCCGGCCAGTGCTGCTCCTCACCCGTCAGGCAGTCCGGCCCCACCTCACCCGAGTGACCGCCGCTCCCATCACCACCATCCGAGGGCTGTCGGCGGAGGTGCCGGTAGGCCCGGCTTCTGCGCCTTGGCCGGCGGGCGGCTCAGGGCCTCGACCCGGAGAACCGGGCATCGCCGTTGCAGTTGCCGGCGGCCACGACCAGATGCCCGGTGGCGGTGGCCGCCCACCCTGTCACCGTGGTGGCCGAGGCAAACCGGTTGGTGATCGTGATGGTCGCCATGGTGCTCTCGCCAACACCGATGTAGCCTAAGGGGACCGGGCTCGGCGACAGTGGTTGAGTAGCCGGGGGGAATCCCACCCCCCGGCTCTCGCAGAACCGGACGTGACAGTCTCTGTTGGCTGTCGTCGGCCGATGAGGCGAATGCACCTGGGCTGGTCCAGGTCGGCAAGCTAGCGGCCCGTTCAGACCTCCAGGGCTTCACTCCGGCAAATAGCCGCCCGGCAAATAGCCGCCACGCGCCATAGACTGGTGGACAGGACCGATCGGGGAGGATGCCGGCGTGCAGATCTCGACCCTTCTGGCCAATAAGGGCACGTTTGTGGCCACCGTGCCTGGTGATGCTGCGGTCACCCAAGCTCTGGTGCTCCTGCGCCGCCATGGCATCGGCGCGCTGGTGGTGGCTGGCGACGGCGAGCATATCGACGGGGTCGTGTCCGAACGCGACGTCGTGCGGGCCCTGGCCGACGTCGGGGACGACGTCCTGACGCGGCCCGTGTCGTCGATCATGACGACCGAGGTGACCACCTGTGCGCCCGACGGGGACGTCGAGTCGCTCATGGCGACGATGACCAACCTACGGATACGACATGTGCCGGTCATCGACGCCGGTCGTCTCTGCGGCATCGTCAGCATCGGGGACGTGGTCAAGACCCGGATCGAAGAGCTGGAGCGCAACCGCCAGGAGCTGGTCGACTACATCCACGCCCGCTGACCCGCTGCGCGGGTCCCATAGACCGCCGGTACCGCCGCTGCCCAGGCAGCGACGAAAGAGAGATCCACATGGTCGACGCCCACCAGGCGGAGAAGGCTGTCGACTCGAGCTGATGGCCCGGGTCCTGCTGATCGAGGACGACGACAAGATCCGGACGGCACTGTCACTGTTGCTGCGCGCCGAAGGCCACCAAATGGCGGAGGCAGCGACGGGCGAGGACGGCATCGCAGCGTTCAGCATCCGGCCGGCCGATGTCGTCCTCGTCGACCTGATGCTGCCGGGCATCGACGGGTTCGAGGTGACCCGCCGGATCCGCAGGATCAGTGACGTCCCGGTGATCGTGGTCAGTGCCCGCGACAATACGCACGACGTGGTGGCCGGGCTCGAAGCGGGTGCCGACGACTACCTGACGAAGCCGTTCGTGGGCAAGGAGCTCTCGGCCCGCATCCGCGCCCTGCTGCGCCGGGCTACCAGGGAGCGGAACGAATCGCCGAGGCTTCGGGTCGGCGACGTGGAGATCGACGTGGGCGCCGGAGCGGTCGTCGTGGGCGACCGGCCGGTCGACCTGACCAAGACCGAGTTCCGGATCCTGTGCGAGCTGGCCGTCACCCCGGGCTGGGTGGTGAGCCGCCAACAGCTCCTCGACCGGGTCTGGGACTACGAGCACTTCGGGGACACCCGCCTCGTGGACATCCACATCCGGAGACTGCGTGCCAAGGTCGAAGAGGACCCGGCACATCCTGCCCGTCTGGTGACTGTGCGCGGCCTCGGGTACAAGCTCGTGCCGTGAGCCGACGACATGCGGGGCGGCGCTCCGGCTGGGGGTTGCGCTCCCGGGTCACCGCGGGCTTCACCGCCGGCGCTGTGCTCGTCTCTGTCACCCTGGCGGTGGCGACCGATCGGGTGGCCTTCCACTTCCTGGTCCAAGAGCGCCAGAACACTGCGGTGCAGCAGGCATACCTTGACGCACACCTGCTCCAAGCCGACCTTGCCGGCGGGTCGGCCAGCCTCGCCAGGGTGCTCCCTTCACTGAAAACCGGGCCGACAGGGCACGTGCTCATCTACCAGGGCGGCCGCTGGTTCTCGTCATCGGTTGCCTCGACCCACCATGACCTCCCCGCTTCGCTGGTCGGCGTGGTCCTTTCGGGGGCGCCTGCCACCCAGCGGCTGTCGACCGGGGCGGAGCCGCAGATCGCCGTCGGCGTGCCGGTCCCTTCGCTCGGCATCGACTACTTCGAAGTCGACTCGCTGGCGGAGCTGCAAGGCACGTTGCGGACGATCGGCACCATCCTGCTGATCCTGGCGGCGGCCATCGCCGGCGCCGGCGCCCTCATCGGCTGGTGGGCGGGACGCCGGCTCCTCGCCCCGCTCAGGGACGTGGCCACGGTGGCAGCGGCCATCGGCAGCGGGGCCAGCACCCGGCGGTTGGCCAGCACCGATGCCGATCTGGGGCCCCTGGTGTCCTCGTTCAACGCGATGGTCGACAGCCTGCAGGCCCGGATCGCCAGCGACGCCCGGTTCGCCACGGACGTCAGCCACGAGCTGCGTTCGCCACTCACCACCGTGCAGGCGTCGGTCGACGTCCTCGCCGGCTTTCGCTCGGCGCTCCCCGGCGACGGTGCGACGGCCCTCGACCTGGTCACCGAAGAGCTCGCCCGGTTCTCCAAGATGGTGCAGGATCTGCTCGAGATCTCCCGGTCCGACGCAGGTGCCGCCCCGCAGGAGTTGGTCCCCGTGGACATGGCCCAGATGGTGACTGCGGCCGCCGCTGCCCACCGGCGGCCGCCCGTGCCGGTGTCCGCCGATCCGGGCGGAGCACCATATGTTGTCCGCGGCGATCCACGGCGGCTGCAGCGGGTGCTGGCCAACCTGCTCGACAACGCCGAGCGGCATGGCGGAGGTGCTGTCGCCATCGGCATCGACCGCCGGGGGCCAGACGTGGTGGTGCTCGTCGACGACGCGGGGGCCGGCGTGGACCTGGCCGACCGCCAGCGCATCTTCGCGCGGTTCTCCCGCGGTTCGAGCAGGGGACGGGGGGGCGGAGGTGGAGGCACGGGATTGGGCCTGGCCATCGCCCACGAGCACGTGACGGCGCACGGTGGCCGGGTGTGGGTCGAAGATGCGCCAGGGGGCGGTGCCCGGTTCCTGGTGGCCCTGCCGACGGTAGAGGAAACCGGCACAGGAGCTGGGGAGGTCGGCCCATGATCGGTAAGCCAGCCATGGCGATCGGAGCCATGGTGTCGGTCGTCGCCATCTCCTGCACGTCGTGTGGGATCGGCCCGCAGGCGACCGCCCAGCGCCTCGACCCGGCGCGGGTGCCCTTCCACCTGCTGTCGCCGGCGTCGACCATCCCCGCCCCGCCGACCTCGGGGGCGACCGTCGAAGTCTACTTCGAGGGTCTCGGCGGACTGGTGCAGGCACCCCGGCGAACCGGCGGGCTCGCCGACGTTGCCACGGCGCTGAGCGAGCTGTCCCGTGGGCCTGATGCCGCAGAGTCGGCAGCCGGAGTGACGAGCCCTGCCTCGGCGGCTTCCCCGATCCGCCTCGGGTCGCTGCGAGGTGGTATCGCCACCGTGGACGTCCCCGCGTCGTTCGCCACGCTCGGGGGTCAAGAAGAGGTCATCGCCGCCGCCCAGATCGTCTTCACCGCCACCGCTGTCGCCGGGGTCAGCGCGGTGTCGTTGACCGTGGCCGGGCAACCTGCCGAGGTTCCCACCGAGGACGGCACCCTGGCATCGGGTCCCCTCACCCGGACACAGTACGCCGCCCTGCTCGGCGCGCACTGATCGAGCGAACCCGGCCGGCACACCGGTCGCTGCCCGATGGCACCCCGTTGCTACGATGCTCTGCTGGCACGCCAAGAGACACGACGGGCTGGCACGCCAAGGCACGACGGGCTGGCAGCGGCGGCGCCCCACGGGGCCAAAAGCATAAGGTGGTCAGGGGCATAAGGTGGTCAGGGGCATAAGGTGGTCAGGGGCATAAGGTGGTCAGGGGCATAAGGTGGTCAGGGGCATAAGGTGGTCA
>JAJYAB010000178.1 GCA_021779775.1 Actinomycetes bacterium | reverse complement strand
GCTGCTCGCAGAAGTCCGCCTCGTGCGGCAGCGAGAACCTCTGAAACGATCGCGGCGTGATGTCGCATCCACCTCAAGAATCCCCGGGCTTCATCCCTGGGGAGGATGTCAAGTACAGCAGGCACGACTGTTCACAACGGAACCACAATGGCGTTTCGGGGGAGGCCGGTTGGCCGACAGGTTTGCGCCGATGCAGCGTTCCCGTCTACGAGGGTCGCCCCCCGCCCCTTGCAGTCACGGTCCAGTGGTCCTTCTTCCGAGGAGCAGCCACTGGACCGTGGCGCGCCCGAGCTGGGGCGGTGTCGTGCAAGCCCGAGCGGTGACCGGTGGGGGCCGATCGTCGGGGGCGCTGCCGTCGTCGGGTAGCGCTGCCGTTGTCGGGTAGCGCTGCGGCCCGTGCGCAGTCAGGCGGGACCGAGGTCCCACATGGCTTCGAGGTCATGACGGCTGTAGGTCTGGAACGCGACGAGCGTCGTCGTCGACTGGATGCCAGGGAGCGCGTCGATCCGACCGGTGACCACCTCCACCAGGTCGTCGTGCTGCCGAACGCGCACGATGGCCACGATGTCCGCTATCCCACCGGCCACCGAGAACACCTCGGTGATGCCCTCGATGTCGGCGAGCTCGGCAGCCAGCGCAGCGATGCGGGCAGGCTTGGCGTCGACCAAGACGAAGGCGTGGAGCATCCTCGGAAGCCTACGCTGGTACGACCTCGGGCGACCCGCTGCGGGCCGGCAGTGACAGCAGGCTACCGAGGTCTTCGGCGTCGAAGCCGCGGGCGCGCTCGACGAGGTGGTGTAGCAGGTCGGCCGTGGCCAGGACATCGGCCAGCGCCCGGTGCGACGGGCGGTGGGCGAGGCGCAGGCACGAAGCCAGCGTCGAGAGCCGGCAGTCGGGGACGTCCGGGCGCAGCAGCCTGCGAGCCAGGGCCAGCGTGTCCACGCAGAGGCCGCTCAGTGGGGGGTGGCCGGCCGCGCGGAGGGCGGCGTTCAAGAAGCCGACGTCGAACGGCAGGTTATGGCCGACCAGCACCCCCTGGCCGACGAACGCGACGAAGGAGGGAAGGACCGCGCGGATCGGCGGGGCGCCACGCACCGTGTGGTCGCCGATCCCGGTGAGCCGCGAGATGAATGGTGGGATCGGCACACCGGGGTCGACGAGCGTCTCGTAGGTGCCGAGGCGTGCTCCGTACCGGAATCGTGCCGCGGCGACCTCGGTCAACGCCGAACTGGCGGGCGAGCCTCCGGTCGTCTCGGTGTCGACCACCACGAACTCCACGTCTTCGAGCCGGGTGGTCAAGGTCGCTGTCACGCTGCCACGGTACCGATCGGCTGTGGCGTGGACGCGGATCTCCGCCGTCGTGGCCTCGCCGCTGCCGGGTGGCTTTGCCGGCGGTGGGACCGGCCGCCCGGCTGCTGGCCGCCGCCGGTATCGTGTGCCGATGGCACCGGCCCGTTTCCGCTGCACGGCGTGTGGCAACCTGACCCGGTTCGATGTCGTCACGGATCGCCGGACTCGGTCCTTTCACCACTACAGCGTCGGGGGAGCGCTCACCGTGGAGGAGGAGGTGGTGCTGTCGGAGTCGGTGGTCGCGGTGTCGTGTCGCTGGTGCGGTCATGGCCAGGCCGTCGAACGGCTCGATCTTGCCGACGCCGACGCCGACGCCGACGCCGACGCCGACGCCCCCGACGCTGACGTCCCCGTCGCCGGATCGCGTCCTGCCAACGGTTGACCCGACCCGTTCGGATCCTGGCGCGGCGGACCCGCCGGCACACCCCCCTGGCAGCCTGGTCGCCGATGATGAACCCACGAAACGGCACGGTGCCCACGAAACGGCACGGTGCCAGGGAGGTCCGACATGTCGACGTCCGGAAGCATCTCGATCAGCTGTGACGACTGCCAGCTCCAGCACACCGAGGCTTGTGCCGACTGCCTGGTGAGCTTCGTGCTCGAGCGTGACCCGGACGATGCCGTGGTGATCGATGCCGAGCAAGCGCGGGCGATGCGCCTGCTGGCGGGCCATGGCCTCGTCCCGGTCCTCCGGTTCGCCGGACGTGCTGCCGGCTGAACGCCGCGCTCGCACCGGGGGCCTTGGTGCCCGGCATGAGCGCATGGACCGGGTGCCCGGCATGAGAGCATGGACTGGTGCAGCGCGTCGATCTCACTGCTCGGTCCGGCTTGCCAGGGGAGGCGCCCGGGGCGGCTGCCGGGCGATCGGTGCCGGCGATCCTCGGTCCTGACGTGCTGGCTGAGCTGGCGGCACCATGAGCCACCTGCTGGTCACCAATGACTTCCCACCCAAGATCGGTGGGATCCAGGCGTACCTGTGGGAGCTCTGGCGCCGGCTCGATCCCGCTACCTTCGCGGTCTTGACGGCTTCCTCGCATCCCGACGCGTCAGTCTTCGATGCCCAGCAGCGCACCCTCGGCATCCGCATCGAACGTGTTCCGAGTGCCGTGCTGCTGCCCACGCCTGGTCTGGTCCGGCGCATTCGCAGGTTGGCCCACGACGCTGGCGCCGGTCTGGTCCTGCTCGACCCGGCCCTTCCCCTCGGCCTGGTCGGCCCTCGCCTCGGCATGCCCTATGGGGTGGTGCTCCATGGTGCCGAGGTCACGGTGCCCGGGCGGCTGCCGGCAGCCCGCCAGATCCTCGGCCGGGTGCTCCGCCAGGCGAGCGTCGCCGTGTGCGCCGGGGGATATCCGGCATCCGAGGCCCGCCGGGTTGCCGGCCGGTCCATGCCACGCGTGGTCGAAATCCCGCCGGGAGTGGACACCGAGCGCTTCACGCCGCTCGCCGCCGCTCCCCGGCGGACGGCACGGCGGCGCCTTTCGCTGCCCCAGCACGGTCCTCTGGTGGTGAGCGTCAGCCGTCTGGTGCCGCGCAAGGGCATGGACGTCTTGATCCGGGCGGCTGTCGCCCTGCAGCCGTCGTTCCCCGATCTGACCGTGGCCATCGCCGGCGGCGGTCGAGACGAGGACCGGCTGCGCCGGCTGGTAGCCGCCACCGGAGCCCCGGTCATGCTGCTGGGCCGGATGTCCGATCAGGATCTGCCGGCCCTGTACGCGGTGGCCGACGTGTTCGCCATGGCATGCCGGAGCCGCTGGGCGAGCCTCGAGCAGGAGGGATTCGGCATCGTCTTCGTCGAGGCGGCGGCGTGCGGCGTCGCCCAGGTCGCCGGGCACAGCGGTGGTGCCGACGAGGCAGTGGACGACGGGGTAACCGGGCTGGTGGTGAAGCGGCCGGACGATCCTGCTGCTGTGGCGCTGGCGCTCCGCCGGCTGCTGTCCGACGATGCCGCCAGGCGCCGCATGGGGCGGGCGGCTCGCCAGCGGGTGGAAGCAGCCTTCGGGTACGACATGCTCGCAGGTAGGCTGGCCGATGCCTTGCGCGGCGTGGGAGGCTGACTCCAAGCTGCGCTCGCCGGTGCGAGCGCGACCATCCGAGCATGTCAGGAGGAGCCACCGTGGCGGAACGAGCCACCGAGCGAATGGTCGTCGCCGCCTCGCCCGAGCAGTGCTTCGCCGTCGTCGGCGATGTCGAGCGCTACACGGAGTGGGCGGCGGACATCAAAGACGTGACTGTCGACCACCGCGACACTGAGGGCCGTCCGCTCGACGTCACCTTCCGGGCAGGAGCCTTCGGGCGAAGCACGATCTACACCCTCGTCTACGACTACTCGGCTGCTCCGCGCACCCTGGCGTGGCGGCAGTCCTCCGGCGACCTGACGGCGAAGCTGGACGGCAGCTACACCTTCGAGGCGGCGGGCGACGGCAGCACGAATGTGACGTACACCCTCGAGGTGGAGCTGCGCGTGCCGCTGCCCGGCTTCATCAAGCGTCGAGCACAATTCCGCATCATGCACACGGCGCTCGAGGAGCTGAAGGGCCGCGTCGAGTCGTCACTGACGACCTGAGCGCCACCCCGAGACGATGCGGGTCACCATCGGCATCGACGTCGGCGGCACCAAGGTGCTCGGCGTCGCCGTCGCCCCCGGCGGCGACGTGGTGGCCGAGGCACGCCGCCCGACCCCTCGAGCGGGCGCCGGCCTCGGCGGTCTCCTCGACACCCTGTCTGCCATGGTGGCCGAGTTGGACGAGGCGGGGCGTCGCGTCGGCTCGGATGCCCAGCGGCGCCCGGCGGTCGGGCTGGGCTTGCCCGGCCTCGTCGACGAGGCCGGCACACTCATCTTCGCCCCGCACCTTCCTGCCGCCCTCGGCACGGCGATCGGCACGGTGCTGGCCGAGCGCGTCGGCGGCCGGGTCGTCGCCGACAACGACGCGACCTGCGCCACCTACGGAGAGTGGCAGATCGGTGCGGCGAAGGGTGCAGCGGACGCTGTGGTGCTGACGCTCGGCACCGGCATCGGCGCCGGGCTGGTGGTCGGTGGCCGGCTTGTCCGCGGGGCGCACGGGTTCGCCGGCGAGGTCGGCCACGTGGTGTTCGATCCTGCCGGGCCGCCGTGCCCGTGTGGCCGGCAGGGCTGCTGGGAGCGGTATGCCTCCGGGGCCGGCACCGAGCGCCTTGCCCGGCAGGCGGCTGCCGCAGGGCGGCTGCCGACAGCCCTCGACCTGGCCGGCGGGGACCTTGACTCCCTGCGGGGCGAGCACGTGACCGCGGCGTCTCGGACCGGGGAGCCGGGTGCGCTGGCGGTGCTGGCAGACGTGGGCACGTGGCTCGGGGCCGGGCTGGCCAACCTGGTGGCGCTCCTCGACCCGGAGGTCGTGGTGGTCGGCGGCGGCCTGGCCGACGCCGGCGACGCCCTGCTCGACCCCGCGCGGCGTGCCCTGGCTGAGCGGGTTCCTGGCGGACCCGACCGTCCACCGGTGGCGCTCCGGCCGGCAGCGCTCGGCGAGCGGGCGGGTGCCATCGGTGCG
>JAJYAB010000177.1 GCA_021779775.1 Actinomycetes bacterium | reverse complement strand
GTGGTCGACGACCCGGTCGCCGATGCTCTGGCCCTGGGCGTGTCGGCGGACCGTGCCACCCTCGTCCTCACGAGCGGCCTGCTCGAACGCCTCGGACCGGTCGGGCTCGAAGGCGTGCTTGCCCATGAGCTGACCCACGTCAAGCGGCTCGACATCCTGCCGGCGACCCTGGCCGCGGCGCTGCTGCTCCCGGCGGCTCGGCACTTCGACGGGGCAGGGGATCTCGTGCACGGGCTGGCGGGCCGCGGTCGCGAGCTCGACGTGGATCGGATCGCCGTCGGTGTCACGCGTTACCCCCCGGGCCTGAGCCAGGCGATGGCAGCGATGGTCGCCACGTCGAGGTGTCGCAACGACCATGGCCGAGCGGGCCTCGCCGGGGGTGCAGGTGGGCGAGCCACCCGGTGGCTGTGGACCGTGGTCCTCGGCGCCGCGTCGGCGGGTGGCGCGGCCGCCGGCGAGCTCGACCATCCCGAGGTGAGGATCGCCGTCCTCGACGAGTGGTGATCGCTTCCCGCCCCGGAGAACAGGCTGGTTCGAGCGATAGAGTGGTGGATATGGCCGATGTCTCCACCCCCGCCGGCGGGGCCCCGGACGCTCCCCGGGGCGGAGCCCGTCGGACCGGCACCTTCACCGTCAAGCGCGGATTGGCCGACATGCTGCGCGGCGGTGTCATCATGGACGTCGTCACTGCCGAGCAAGCCACGCTCGCCGAGGATGCGGGAGCTGTCGCCGTGATGGCGCTGGAACGTGTCCCCGCCGACATCCGGGCCGATGGCGGTGTCGCCCGCATGAGCGACCCGTCGCTCATCGAGGGCATCCAGCATGCTGTGACGATCCCCGTCATGGCCAAGGCACGCATCGGCCATTTCGCGGAGGCTCAGGTGTTGGAAGCCCTCGAGGTCGACTACATCGACGAGAGCGAGGTCCTCACACCGGCCGACGAGGCGCACCACATCGACAAATGGGCCTTCGCTGTCCCGTTCGTGTGTGGGGCAACCAACCTGGGCGAAGCGCTTCGCCGGATCTCCGAAGGCGCGGCACTGGTCCGCTCGAAGGGCGAGGCGGGCACCGGCAACATCGTGGAGGCCGTCCGGCACCTGCGGGCGATCCTCGGAGACATCCGGGCGCTCACCCAGGCCGACGAGGCCGAGCGGTACCGGTGGGCCAAGGAGCTGGCCGCACCCGTGGATCTGGTCCGCGAGGTGGCGGAAGCGGGACGGCTCCCGGTGCCGATGTTCTGCGCGGGGGGTATCGCCACACCGGCAGATGCCGCCCTGGTGATGCAGCTCGGCGCCGAAGCGGTCTTCGTGGGATCGGGCATCTTCAAGAGCCAGGACCCCGGTCGGACCGCCCGGGCGATCGTCGAGGCAACGGCGCACTTCGCCGACGCGCAGATCGTCGCCAAGGTGAGCCGCGGGCTCGGTGCGGCGATGCCGGGTCTCGAGGTCGGGGCGCTCCACGAGCGCCTTGCCGACCGGGGCTGGTAGATGGGCGACGAGGCGCCCCCAGATGGAGATCGGTGTCCTCGCCCTGCAGGGCGATGTCTCGGAGCACCGACGGGCGTTCGCTGACCTGGGGGTGCAGACCAGGCCGGTTCGCACCCCGGGCGACCTCGGTGCAGTGGACGGCATCGTGCTGCCTGGCGGCGAGTCGACCACCATGTCGCTGCTGCTGGCGTCTTCCGAGCTGATGGAACCGCTGCGGAAGGTGCTGTCGAGCGGCCTCCCCGCGTTCGGCACGTGTGCCGGCATGATCCTGTTGGCGGCGCGGATCACCGACGGCCGGCCGGACCAGAGGTGCTACGGCATCATCGACCTGACCGTTCAGCGCAACGGCTACGGCCGCCAGCGCCGCTCGTTCGAGTGCGACCTCGATGTCCTGGGCACCGGGGGTGGTCCGGTGCATGCGGTGTTCATCAGGGCGCCGCTCGTGGTCGAGGCGGGGCCGGACGTCGAGGTGCTGGCCTCGCTGCTACCGTCCCCCGACGACGAGAAGCGTGCTCCGGCGACGGGAATTCCCGCAATGACGGCAGTGCCGGTGCTGTGCCGGCAGGGCCCGGTCTTGGTCTCCGCCTTTCACCCGGAGCTGACGGGGGACCGGCGGCTGCACCAGATGTTCGTCTCCATGATCGAGGACAGGGAGCGATGATCGAGGACAGGGAGCGATGATCGAGGACAGGGAGCGCTAGCGACATGTCGGGCCACTCCAAGTGGGCAACCACCAAGCACCGCAAGGCTGCCGTCGACCAGGCACGGGCCAAGGTGTTTGCCAAATTGATCCGCCAGCTCGAGGTGGCGGCCCGCGAGGGGGGAAGCGACCTCAACTCCAACGCGACGCTGCGGACCATGTTCGAGAAAGCCCGTTCTGCATCGGTGCCGATGGACACCATCGAGCGGGCTATCAAGCGCGGAACGGGCGAGCTCGACGGGGTCCGCTACGAGCCCATCAGCTACGAAGGGTACGCGCCCTGCGGTGTGGCGATCATCGTGGAGACCCTGTCCGACAACCGCAACCGGACCGGAGCCGAGGTACGGAACCTCTTTGTGAAGAACGGCGGCTCGATGGCCGAGCCGGGGGCGGTGGCATGGCAGTTCACGCGCAAAGGACAAGTCGAGCTGGCCAAGACGTTCGACGAGGACAGGATCGTCGAGGTCGCGGTGGATGCGGGCGCCGAGGATGTCGCCGACGAAGGCGAGCGGTGGATGGTCACCTGCGCGCCCGGTGACCTCAACGCGGTCCGTGACGCGCTCGAAGCGGCTGGCATGACCCCGGACTCCGTCGAGCTGGCCATGGTCCCCACGCAGACCATGCCGGTGGCCGAGCCGGGAGACGCGCGGAAGGTGCTGCGCCTTCTGGAGGTGCTCGACGACCACGATGACGTCCAGAACGTCTGGTCCAACTTCGACATCCCCGACGAGGTACTGGCCGCTGTGCAGTGACGGCGCGTCGCCAGCCGCCGGCCATCCACCGCCGACGACCCTGCATCAGGTAAGATCGAACAGATGTTCGTCCTCGGTATCGACCCAGGGCTGACCCGTTGCGGGTACGGCGTCGTAGAGCGCCGAGGGAGCGTCCTGTCCGCTGCCGCTGGCGGGGTGATCACGACCGATCGGCTGCTCTCGCTGCCCGAGCGGCTCCGCGAGCTGTACACCGAGCTTCGGAGCCTCATCGAAGAGACCCAACCGTCGGCGGTCGTCGTGGAGCGTGTCTTCTTCCAGACCAACGCCCGGACGGCCATGGCCACCGGGCAGGCAGCAGGCGTCGCACTGCTTGTCGCTGCCCAGTCGGGACGACCCATCGCGCAGTACACGGCCAACGAGGTGAAGATGGCGGTGGTCGGCTACGGCGCGGCGACGAAGGACCAAGTGCAGCGCATGGTGGCATCGATGCTCCGCCTACCTGTGGTGCCCAGTCCTCCGGACGTTGCCGATGCGCTGGCGCTCGCGCTCTGCCATCTGGCGACCGAGCCGCTGCGCCGGGCATTGCAGGATGCCGGAGCCAAGCTGCAGGACGCCGGAGCCATACGGTGATCGGCTGGCTCCAGGGGCGGATCGTCGGCCAGGCGATCGACGGTCAGGTCCTGGTCGCCGTGCACGGCGTCGGCTACCGGGTGTCAGTGCCGGCACCGCTGGCCGGCGTCATGGTCACCGGGGCCGAGGTGGAGCTGTTCGTGCACACCCACGTCCGCGACGACGACATCGTCCTGTATGGGTTCGCCACGGTGGAGGATCGGCGCTGTTTCGAGGTCCTCATCGGCGCCCACGGGGTGGGACCCTCTTTGGCTTTGGCGATGCTGTCGGCCATCGGCCCTGCGGCGCTCGCCAGGGCGGTCGTCAGTGACGACATCGACGCCCTGTGCACGGTCCCGGGCGTCGGGCGGAAGACCGCAGCCCGACTGGTGCTCGAGCTGAAGTCGAAGTTCGGCTCGGGCAGCCTGGTCGCCACTGGTGGAGGGTCCGACGACCGTGGTGATGGTGCCCGTGTGCGCAGCGAGGTTCGAGCCGCTCTCGCCGAGCTGGGTTACGAGCCCGACGAGATCCGTCGAGCCCTCCACGGCGCTGGCGACGAGGGTCCGGCGGAGGAGCTGTTACGGCGGGCCTTGCGCGAGCTGGCCGGTGCCCGGTGAGCGACCGGCACGAGATGGTGGTCGGTGCGCCCGGCGTGGTGGGTGCCGAGGGCCCGGGCCCACGACCGGTGGACCCCGCCCCCACCCAGGCCGAGCTGGCGGTCGAAGCGCGACTGCGGCCCCGGAACCTCGGCGAGTTCCAGGGCCAGCCGGAGCTGACCGAGCATCTCCAGATCGTGCTCGAAGCTGCGCGGCGCCGGCAGCAGGCCGTCGACCATCTGCTGTTCGCCGGTCCCCCAGGGCTCGGCAAGACATCGTTGGCGGGCATCGTGGCAGCGGAGATGGGGGCCGGTTTCCGGGTTACCTCCGGCCCGGCGCTGGCCAGGGCGGGTGACCTGGCGGCGATCCTGACGGACCTGCAGGACGGCGACGTCCTGTTCGTCGACGAGATCCACCGCCTGCCCCGGCCCGTCGAGGAGGTCCTCTACCCGGCGATGGAGGACTTCCAACTGGACATCCTCATCGGTAAGGGGCCGACGGCACGCTCGATCCGGCTCGATCTCCCACGGTTCACCCTGGTCGGTGCGACCACGCGTACGGGGCTCTTGTCCGGCCCGCTGCGCGACCGGTTCGGGTTCGTCGGCCGTCTCGACCTGTACGCGCCAGCCGATCTGCGAGACATCATCTGCCGGGCGGCGGGCATCCTCGGCGTGTCGGTCGACGATGACGGCGCCTGGCGGATCGCCGGGCGCTCCCGGGGCACCCCGAGGATCGCCAACCGGCTCTTGCGGCGGGTGCGCGACTTCGTGGAGGTCCGCGCCGACGGGACGATCA
>JAJYAB010000176.1 GCA_021779775.1 Actinomycetes bacterium | reverse complement strand
GTAGCACGTTCCCAGTGTCGAACGGCGGGTCGATAGAGATGAGCGGGAAGGACTGGTCGGGCAGCTTCGGCAGCACGTCCCCGTTGTCACCGAGCACCACAGCCCGAGCCCGAGCCACAGCCCGAGCCCGCGGGCAGGGTTCTCCCCGCGTCTGCGTCGCGCTCGCAGTAGGGTGGCGCCGGAGCCGTCAGGTCACGGACCGGCGGCCGCGACCAAAGGGGGACGCGTGAGCCGTAGCTACCCGGTGATCTCGGCCGACTCGCATATCACCGAGCCGCCCAACACCTACCTCGATTTCATCGACCCGAAGTGGCGGGACAAGGCCCCGCACATGATCGACGGCGGAGAAGGGGTCGGCGACCTGTTCGCTATCGACGGCATGGGCATTCCCGTTCCCATGGGTCTCGTGGCGGCCGCAGGCAAGCCGCCTTCGGAGATCAAGATCAGCGGAGTCCGCTTCGAGGACCTCCACCGCGGGGGCTGGGATCCAGACGCCCGGATGGCGGACCAGGACCGCGACGGCGTGCAGGCCGAGGTCATCTACCCGACGGTGGGCATGGTGCTGTGCAACCATCCGGACTTCGACTACAAGCGGGCCTGCTTCGCCGCCTACAACCGGTGGATGGCGTCCTACTGCGGGGCCCATCCCGATCGCCTGTTGGGCTGCGGGCAGACGGCCATGCGCACACCCGAAGAGGGCATCGCGGATCTGAAGGAGATCAAGGCGCTCGGTCTTCGCGGGGTGATGATGCCCGGCAACCCGGCCGTGGATGACTACGACTCTCCTGCCTACGATGCGTTCTGGGAGGCTGCGATCGAGCTCGAGCTGCCGCTGTCGTTCCACATCCTGACGACCGCCCGCAGCGACAAGATCCGGGGGCCGGCCTTGGCGGGTTTCCTGTCCGTGGTGCGAGGCTGTCAGGACATCATGGCCATGCTGGTGCTCGGCGGCGTGTTCGAGCGCCATCGCGACCTGAAGGTCGTCTGCGTAGAGGCCGACGCCGGTTGGGTGCCCCACTTCATGTACCGGATGGACCACGCCTTTAACCGGCACCGCTACTGGCTCAAGCCCGGTGCCGACCTCTCGAGGTTGCCGAGCGAGTACTTCGCCGACAACATCTACGTCACCTTCCAGGATGACTGGACGGCGTTCCGCTTTGCCGACGCGATGAACTGGCGCCGGCTGATGTGGGCCAACGACTTCCCCCACAGCGACTCGACCTGGCCCTGGTCGCAGGAGCTGCTGGAGAAGCACGCATCGGAGCTCAGCGACGATCAGCAGCAGGCGATCTTGTGCGGCAACGTTGCCGAGCTCTACAGGATCGACACGGGCGCCCTGGTCCCTGGGTGATCCCACCCGCCGCCGTGCACGGCCGGCGCGCGCTCGGGTCCGTCGTCAGCGCAGCGGCGACGACCAGATCTCGATATCGCGGGAGATGTGCTCGGTGGTCGCCTCGGGCACGCCGGCCTCGTCAGCGACGGCCGGCCACCTGGCGACCGCGTCGAGAACCTGATCGATGATGTCGGAGGCGCAGGGAATGCCGAACCGATCGCCGACCTCGCGGACGTCGGCTCGCGTGATCCCGGTCGTGCGCCCGTTGACGGCCATCATGTGCTGGCGGGTCCACTGGTGGCGGGTCCACTGGCTGTCTGGTGCGTGGGCGTGTGTGACGTCGTATGCGGGGGACATGCGCCACCGGCCGCCTTCGGGAAGCAGGAACGAGAAGTTCTTGGTGTGGTCGTCGCAGTTGGCGCCAGCGACGTTGAACACCATCCGGCGGAAAGCCTCGGCACGTGCCTCTGGCCCGAGCTCGAGCTGCTCGATGTGGAGGAACAGCTGTGCGTAGTCGTGGGCACCGATCTGCCGGAAATAAGGTGTGCCATGGCGCACAGAGTTTGCGTATGCACCTTGCCGCCGCCGGGAACGCGGTCGAATCGGCGCATCATGAAGTGTGCCCGCCCGCCCTCTTCGAGTAGGCGGCATTCGGTCATCTCGACACCGGCGGCGGTGGCCATGAGGTGATAGCCATACTCGATGGGACCGAAGTGGCCGGATGCACCCAGGTCAAGATCGGCGCCGACACCGTCGAGCTTCAGCAGCCATTGCTCGAAGCCGGGATCGGCAGGAACCTGCCCCGACCGCAGCTCTCCCGTCTCGGGATTCAGCGCCACCACTGCCTTGGCTCTTGCTCCGCCTGCTGACGTGCCGACCGCGATCAGATGGGCGAGTGCATCAGTCACGCCGTCCTCGGATGCGGTCCGGCCAGAGCGTGCGCTTCTTACGGCCACCACCAGCTCGGACAGCTCGATCGCCGTTGCCTTGCGGGTGCGTGGGCCCCGCACGGGATGGAGCTCCAGGGCGCCGACACCGCGTGTCCCGAGGTACGCCAGCCGGTCCAGCGCGGTGATCCGGCCGGGCGCCACACCCTCGTTCGCGAGATACGCGGTCGTCAGAGCGTTGCCGAAGTCGTCCGGTAACGCGTCGGCCACCATCGACGGAAGGCGGTGGTACGTGCCGGGTGGCAGCGTGGGGAAGACGAAGAGCCGCGCTGGCCCGGTGGTCGGCATAATGTGTATCAAGCAACAGTCAAGTAGCAGCACGTAACTAACAACAAGATACGGATTAGACGCAATATGTGATCTAACACACAGAGTCAGCGTTGTACGCTGATTGGCGTCGGTCCTGCCGCGGCGACCACGCTGACGCCGCTGGACCACTCTGACGCCGCTGGACGCGCTGGCGTCAGCGCGGGACCTACCGGGAGCGGCCGGTCAGCCGGTAGACGTGGAGGGACAGGTACCCGGCAATCCCGACTGCGAGGATTGGCATGACGATGTGGCGCAGCAGGCCGAGTGCGAGGAAGCCGGTCAAGTAGATGCCGACTGCAGCAACGACGAACACGACGGCGCTCGGCGCGACTCGGCGCCTGAGGCCTGTTCCGCTGGCCCGTTCGATGTTCGACACTCCGACCTCCTCTCACACCACCCTACGACAGCGCGGGGCCGCACGGTGGTCACCACCTCCACCGCGGGTTCGTGCTCGGCGCGCCGATGGCAGCCGGTTCTTCTACGCAGCCAGGAACGCGCACGTGCATCATCTACTCGGGCAGGCACCCGACGTGACGTCGACGCTCACGGAGCTTCCCGTAGATGCGTTCGACACTTCGAGGATGTCGTGCCCCGGTCGGGAGATGACGGATCCCCCAGAGGCCCGCGCGCAGTACCCGTCGGGGTAGCGGACCGCGGTGGGGACGAAGATGACGGTTGGCGCACGCACCCGGTGATCCGGGATGTACACGAGGTGGAAGGCCCCGCTCGCCGGATCGAACGACAGCGATGTCGGTCGTCCGGCGATCGCCTCGGGGTAGGTCCGGGCCAAGACGGTGGCGGTCGATCGGAGCTTCCCGTCGGCCATCACCAACGCCTCGTCGGCGCTCCCGGTGGGGTCGCCGTAGTACTTCCACGACCAGTAGGCCCAGCCCACGAGAGACCCGTCCTCGCCACCCGTGAGCCGGCTGAGCAGGGCGGGGCTGGAGGTGGCACCGAACTCGCTCACGAACCACGCCGGGCCGTGCGGCTGTGCCGGGGATGCGAGGTCAGTCCGGTCCTCCGATCGGGTTTGGAGGGAGCGCGCTTCTTGGCCCGCACAGGTGGCGATGTTCGTCGGGTTGCCCGTCTTCCCGCTGCGTTGGCTGCAGTAGACGTGCACGTTGAACACCAGGTTCGGGAAGTTCATCGGCCCGACGAAGTTCGCGGACCCGCGCCGGCTGAAGATGTCGGGTTCGTAGAAGATCAGGTGGACCGGGTCGGCAGCGAGGATCTGGGGGATCACTCCCCTGGCCGGGTCGTTCGGCGGGCATCTGATCGCCGGCGCGCTGTGCGTCGGAGCGCCCACGAAGGCGGTGCCGGTGTAGAAGCACTCCAATTGGCCGTCGAACTGCTCGTCGCCGGAACGGACGAGCGAGGTCGAGAACGGCTCGTTGAACGGGTCGTAGCCGACGACCCAGGGGTTGCTGCGGAAATAGGCGGCGACCGCCGACCAGACGCGGTCGTACTCGCCCTGCAGGTCTCCGACGACGTCGTTGGTCCAGAAGTGCCGGTAGGCGGTGCCGGCGGCGGCGGTCCCGTAATTCCGCGACCAGCGTCCCGGTGGATCGGTGTTCGGGACGCCACCTGTGCACACCGCCCAGTCCGGCGCACCTTCTCCGTCGAACATCTCGTTGTAGACGTCCTGGTGCATGTCCAGAAGCGTGTAGATGTGGAACCGGCCCAGGAGCTCCACGGTCCGGGCCAGGCGGTGGAGGTAGCTGTCGAGCACCACCTGGTCGAATTGGCCCGGATCGCGCGGCGTGCCGGACTTGCAGATCGCCGGATCGTTCGCCGGGGCGGTCCCGGGCTCGAGCCCCCTCCACGTCATCCCCAACCGCACGACATTGAACCCGAGCCGGGCGATGAGCGAGGCGTCGGAGGCCGTGAAGCTCCAGGGCTTGCCCGGTGCCGGGTAGAGCTCGTAGGGGGGGAGCTTGTACACCGCGTTCACGCCGTGGAGGAACACCACCCGCCCCTGGTCGTCATAGAGGAACGGCCCCCCCGGCGAGCTGATCGGGCCCTGCACCGGCGGCGACCCCGACGCCGTGGTCGGCGGCCGGTGGACGGGCGAGGCCAGCCTGGGCAGGGCGACCACGGTGCTACCACGGCAACTGGCCAAGGCTGTTGCCAAGGTGGCCAGGGCGATCGCCAAGGTGAGGAGCGTCGTCACGCGCGCCCACGGCATGGCGTGCCGACCACACGCGCTCGCTCTGGGCCGGGTGTGGGGGAGGCCACCGACCACCGTGACCGGTCTGCGAGCGCAAGCCCCTGGTTTCAGCCATGGGGTCGAGCGAGTTCGGGGCGGAGCTCCG
>JAJYAB010000175.1 GCA_021779775.1 Actinomycetes bacterium | reverse complement strand
GCCCGGTCGGCGCTGGTGTCCACATACATCCGCCACTCGCTGGGCGCCCGGGTCCTGGTCACCAGCGACGGGGTCGACGTGCTCGAGTGGACGCCTCCACCGGGCGTGACATCGGTCCACCTGCCGGTCGGACCCTGACGGCCGAGCGAGCACGGTCCACACACCGATTGCCCCCGAGAGCGGTATGGCCGGTGCGTGGCGGCCCACGAGACGGACGCGGGGCGCTTCGTCAGCCGCGGCGGACGACGCGGTGGACCAGGCCGGTGTCCACGTCATAACGCCATCCCTCGACCTCGGTGCCCGGAGCGAGAGACGCGCACGACCACACGGCACCGACGTCGGCGGCCAGCGCGGCATCAGGATCGGGCATGCCCAGCAAGTCCCATTCGACCGCGGCAGCCTGGGGGGCTGGCAACAAGGCACGCAGCGACCGCTCGTCGCAGTGGGCGAGGGCGCAGCGCGTGTGGTGCATGACCACCACGAAGCGGACTCCCAACATTGCCGTCGCCAGGGTCAGAGACCGCAGCATGTCAGGGGTCACCCGCCCACCGGCGTTACGGAGCACCTTGGCGTCACCCACGGTAAACCCGAAGATCGAGGCCGGATCGATACGGGTGTCCATGCAGGTGACGACGGCCAACCCTCGGGCAGCCTCCCTGGGCACATCGCGCCACGCGAACCCGGCAGCAAACCGGCGGTTGGCAGCGATCAGATCGTCGAACAGCGCAGCAGCAGCCATGGTCTCGCAGCCTTGGAGAACCACCCGTCACCGGCAGACGCCCGACCGGCCCCGCTGCCGACGGACATCAGCCGCCGTAGTCCACACCGGCAGGCGTGGTGCCGAGGTCTCAACCGGCCTTCACCTCGCGATGCAGGAGGAAGGTCCCGGTGGCGCGGCTGATCAAGACCCCCCCGGCGTCCCGTACGGCCGCCTCGCCGTACGCGACCTGGCGGGCCATGCGCACGACGTCACCTCGCACGGTGAAGGCCTCTCCCAACGCAGCTGGGCGCATCGTCTCGGTCTTCATCTCGAGCGTGCCCCGCGTCCGGTCGCGGCCGGCCAGCGCAGCGTTGATGGCGAAGTTCATGGCAGCGTCGAGGAGCAGTCCATGGACACCGGCCTGAACGGTGCCGTGGGGGTTGCAGGCGAGGGCCGTGGGCGTCCAAGACGCCGCCGCCCAACCAAGATCCTCGCCGTCGACTCCGTAGTCGTCGAACGAGCCTCCGACGGCACCGATGATCTCCATCCCGCCGTCACCCAGCCAGCGGTCCATATCCTTGATCCGACCTGCCACGGGGCCACCGTACTCTCCGGTGGCGCGCCGGAGGCCCGACGCAGCGGTGCACCCGCTCGGGATCGCTGCGGTTGACGCCCCCACGCGGAAGCGACAGACTCCTGACTGGACGGTCATCCCCGACTGGACGGTCAGTTTGGTGCAGTCGAACGGGTCGGCTGCCCAGCCCCGACACCGCCCAGCCCCGACACTGGCCGGCAGGCTCGCTCCGGCTGGGGCGAGCCACCGGACCGGAAGGAGATCCCATGACTACTGCCGTCATCGTCGATGCGGTGCGCACCCCCGGTGGCAAGCGCAACGGCAAGCTGCGTAACTGGCATGCCGTCGATCTTGCCGCCGAACCGCTAAAGGCGCTGGTGAAGCGCAACGATCTCGACCCGGCCCTGATCGACGACGTCATCATGGGATGTGTCATGCAGGTGGGCGAGCAGGCACTGAACATCGGGCGCAGTGCAGTGCTGGCCGCCGGGTTCCCCGAGTCGGTGCCGGCGACCACCATCGACCGGCAGTGCGGGTCGTCGCAGCAGGCGATGCACTTCGCCGCGCAGGGTGTCATCGCCGGCGCCTACGACGTGGTGGTGGCCGCCGGGGTCGAGCACATGACGCATACCCCGTTGGGGTCGTCGATCGTCCGCGATCTGGGTTTCCCGTTCGGGCCGTCGATGATGAGCCGCTACGCCGAGGTCGGCGGGCTGGTGTCGCAGGGCGTCGGCGCCGAGATGATCGCCGACCAATGGGGCGCCAGCCGCGAGGACCTCGACCGGTTCTCTGCACGGAGCCAGCAGTACGCGGCACGGGCCACGGCCGAGGGCCGCTTCGAGCGCGAGCTGATCAAGCTGGCGGTGAAAGACGACCAGGGCGACCCCACCGATGAGGTGATCACCTCCGACGAGGGGATCCGGCCCGACACCACGGTGGAGGTGCTGGCCAACCTGAAGCCGGCGTTCAAGCCGGACGGCAAGGTCACCGCTGGCAACTCGTCGCAGATCACCGACGGAGCGGCGGCGGTGCTGATCATGAGCGAAGAGAGGGCCAACGCCCTCGGGCTGACCCCGCGTGCCAGGTTCCATGCCTTTGCCCTGGCCGGTGTCGACCCGGTCACCATGCTGACCGGACCCATCCCGGCGACGCGCCAGGTGCTCGAGCGGGCGAAGCTCACCATGGACGACATCGACCTGACGGAGATCAACGAGGCGTTCGCGTCGGTGGTCCTGGCATGGGACAAAGAGCTCCACCCCGACATGGGCAAGGTCAACGTCAACGGCGGAGCCATCGCGCTCGGTCATCCCCTCGGCTGCTCGGGGGCCAAGCTGATGTGCACGCTGCTGAACGAGCTCGAGCGCACAGGCGGTCGCTGGGGCCTGGAGACGATGTGCGAGGGCGGCGGCATGGCCAACGCCACCATCATCGAGCGCCTGGGCTGACCAGACCGGGGCGCCCGCCCTGCCCCATGCCGTTCCCGCACCCCCCTGGCCTGGACCGGGGGTGCGGCGCGTCGGGCCCCGGTACCGGGGGGCTCAGCGCCAGCGGGTGGCGAGTGCGAAGCTGGCGGCGATCAGCACGATGCCACCGAGCAGGTAGTAGTTCGACGGTGAGTGCGGAAACAGATGGGACAGGTAGTTCAGGATGATGGCCAGGAAACCAGCCACCCCGCAGATCGCCATCGTCGGCACCAACCAACGCGGGCTGACGCGGGCTTCCCGCGGAATGGGCGGCGTGTAGCGTCCACTCGAGGTGGGCACCGGAGTCCGGATCGCGCGGCCGGTCGAGCGGCCCGCCGACCGTCCTTTACGGCTCGCTCCCCCTGGGCCCTGCTTGGCCCGGCCCTGCTTGGCTCCGCTCGGCATGGCGTCGAGGATAGCCAGAGGCTCCGCTGCGGCGGGCGCAGGTAGATTCTGCGCCATGCCGGTGCGGGTCCTGCTCGTCGACAACTACGACTCGTTCACCTACAACCTGGTGCAGCAGCTGGGTGAGCTGGGAGCAGAGCCGGCAGTCTTCCGGAACGACGCCATCGACATCGACGGCATCCGCGAGCTTGCGCCAGACGGCATCGTCATCTCACCCGGGCCCGGAACGCCGGACGACGGTGGGATCAGCTTGTCCGTGGTGGCCGAGCTGGGCGGCATGATCCCCCTGCTGGGCGTGTGCCTCGGTCACCAGTGCATCGGGCAGGCCTTCGGAGCGTCGATCGTGCGCGCTCCCGAGCTGATGCATGGCAAGACCTCGGAGATCCACCACACCGGCGTGGGAGTGTTCGCCAGCCTGCCCAGCCCGTTCACCGCCACCCGCTACCACTCACTGATCGTGGACCGCTCGACCCTTCCACCCGAGCTCGAGGTGACCGCTGAGACGGCGGACGGCATCGTCATGGGCCTCCGGCACCGCCATCTGGCGATCGAAGGGGTGCAATTCCACCCGGAGTCGATCCTCACGCCACACGGACCAGCGTTACTGGCCAACTTCATCGCTCGCTGCGAAGGGCGGCAGACCGTCGGGTGAGCGAACAGCCCCAGGCTTTCCGGGGGGCTCGCCAGTCAGCCGGTCACGGGCCGCAGGAGAGCGTCACCTGTCCGTTTGCCGGCGCCTGCTGCCCCGCCGCCGGGCTGGTCGACGCCACGATGGGTGTGGCCGCGGTGCACGAGTAATCCGGCACACCGGTGAGCCCGTAGTTGTTCTGCAGATCCTTCTCAGCAGCAGCATAGGTGCTGCCCTTCTCCCGCGGCACCGTCGGCAGGCCCGAGATGATGAGTTGGATGACGGACTTGGGGGCAACGGCCGTCCCCGCGACGGGGGTCGTGCCGATCACGTCTCCGGACGGGACAGTGCTGCTGTACTCGGTGGTGCTGCCACCGCAGACCAGGCCTTGCTGGGTCAGGGTGTTGCACGCCGCAGAATGCGACTCATTGGAAACGTCGGGAACGGTGACCGTGGTCGGCACAGTGGTGGTGGTGGTCGTCGTCGTGGTGGTCGTCGGCACTGGCGATGGTGCGGTGATCAGGGTGACGGTGGCGCCGGGCTGCATCGTGGTCCCGGGCAGCGGGCTCTGCGAGCAGACGAGGTTGATCTGGGTGCACTGCGCGCTCTGCTGGACTTGGCTCGTCAATCCCCTCGTCTGCAGGTCCTTCTGCGCAGCGGACACCGACTGGTTCGTGTAGTCCGGCAAGGTGACCACGGCAGTCGTGGTGGTGGTCGTCACGGCACCGGTGTAGAGGGTGACCGTGTTGCCCTGGTGCACGTCGGCACCTGCCACAGGACTGGTCCGGGCAACCTGGTCCGGTGGCACCGATATCTGCGTCGGGTCGGCCTGGACGTTGACCTTCAGCCCGTCACCTTGCAGTTGGCTCCGGGCGCTCGACACCGGCTGCCCGACGACGTCGGGAAGCCTGAACCCACTCGTCGAGGAGCCCCCGAGCTTCCACCAGCCGAGGGACTGGCCGAGGAACACCAGCACCACGGCGAGCGCGGCCAGCAACAGGATCAGGGCCGCTACGTAGAGACCGGTCCGGCTGGGTGGCTCGTCCTCCCCGTACCCGCTGGCGACCATCGGCACGGCGCGGGTGTCACCCATCACCTGGGTCGGGTTGCCCGCCATGCCCTGGACCGCCGTGGCCATGACCGGCCTGGCGG
>JAJYAB010000174.1 GCA_021779775.1 Actinomycetes bacterium | reverse complement strand
CCGCAGCGTTGCCGACGGCGTCTTCACCGTCCACCAGCTGGCCGCCCGGTCGTGGCGCAACACGCTGCGACGAGACCTCCTGGTCCGGGCCCTGGCGGTAGACGACCCGCCGCCTGCAGTCGGCGGCCACGCGTCGCCAGGCACGCTGGGCTCCGGCCCGCCACGATCGGGGCCGGCACTCAGCTCCGGTGCCGACGAGTGGTTCCGGCGCCACGACGAGGAGATCGTGGCCCAAGCCACCGCCCATCTCCGCGAGATCGATCCGAACCTGCTGGTGGTGGCAGGCCTGGCGCACTTCGGGCTCGCCGAAGCGCTCACGGCTTCGTGGCCAGACGTGCCCGTGGTGGTATTGCCCCTGCTCGAAGAACCCGGTCTGCTCCGCCTGTCGCCGGCCGCACAGCTCATCGCCCGTGCCGACGCCGTGCTCGTCGCCTCTCCCGACGAGGAGCGGCTGCTCCGCCCCACCATCCCCAGTGGGTCGCTCCAGAAGTTGCACGATGTCGGCGCCACCGTGACCATCAGTGGGGGTGCCCGGCGAGAGAGCGTGACCGCCTTGGCCGATCAGGACTACCTCGCCGTGCTCTGCGACACCCCGGGCACGAGCGAGGCGGCCGTGGGGCCGTACATCCGGATGCTGTCCGCCTGCTTTCCACGCAACCCTGTCGCTGCACTGCACCGCGACCGGGTCGCCGTCTGGCGCGAAGGCGGCTGCCAAGAGCAGCTGGCGCCGGCCAGCTCGCCTGCCGACCTCGGACGGGTGCTCGCATGGGCGCGCTTGACCGTCGACCTGCGGTCCCACTCGCTCTACGCCGGCGGGTCCCTGGAATCCCTGCGCTACGGCACACCGATCGTGGTACCAGCCGGTGGTCGAGCACACCAGCACGCCGCGCTCGGCAACGGGGGACTCTGGTTCCGCGACCTGGCGGAGATGGCCGGCGCGGTCGGCGGAGCCCTCGATCCTACGCTGCGCGAGCACCTGTCGACCGCAGGACGCATCTACGCAGACAGCCGCTACGGATCGACGGCCCGGTTCCTCGACCGCGTCCGCTCTGCCTGCGCGTTCGGGCGGCAGATCCCTACGGAGGCGAGCGAAGACGACGTCACGAGCTCGCCGGTCACGAGCTCGCCGGTCACGAGCTGATCTCACCAGGTCCGCCCCGACGCCCGTCCGACCGCACGGGCGAATTCGATGTGACAGACTACCCCTCATGTCTCAGATGCAAGATGACCGCCAGGCCGTCGCGGTGCAGGCGCGTGCATGGTTCGAGGAGAATTGGGATCCGGACCTGACGCTGGGCCAATGGTGGGACCGGGTTGCGTCGTCGGGGTGGGCGTTCCCGACATGGCCCGCCGAGTGGTATGGCCGCGGCCTGGCCCCAGACCTGGCCGCCGGAGTCAACGCAGCCCGCAGGCAAGTCGGTGCCCTCGCCCCCCCCGGGGGCATCGCCCAGAACCTGGCCGGGCCCACGATCATCGCCCACGGCACCGACGAGCAGAAGCGCCGCTGGCTGCCCGGCATCGTGGCCGGGCAGATCTGGTGCCAGTTGTTCTCCGAGCCCGGTGCCGGGTCTGACCTGGCCTCGCTGCAGACCCGCGCCGTCCGCGACGGCGACGAGTGGGTCGTCAACGGCCAGAAGGTGTGGACGTCCGGGGCGCACGTGGCGAAGTACGGGATCCTCGTGGCCCGCACAGACCCGAACGTCCCGAAGCACCAGGGGTTGACGTACTTCGTGATCGACATGGACCAGCCAGGCATCGAGGTCCGGCCGATCAAGGAGATGACGGGCCGCGCCATCTTCAACGAGGTCTTCTTCACCGATGCCCGAGTCCCCGCCGGCAACCTCGTCGGCGAGGTCGGGGGTGGCTGGGGAGTCGCGCTCACCACATTGGCCAATGAGCGCACCATGCTCGGGGCCGGCTCGTTCGCCAGCGCAGGCAGCAGCATGTCGATCGGTCGCCACGACCTCGGAGCCCGGGTCGGGGACCTCGTGCATGCCGACGGCCGCGCCGACCAGAGCCGCTCGGGGGCGGGGGACCTGGTGTTCCAGGTGCTGGAGACCTATGGGGGGGCCGGCGATCCTCTGGTACGCCAGGAGGTCGCCACCATCTACACGCTGCTCGAGATCGCCCGTTTCACGGATCTGCGGGTTCGTGCCGCGGTCGAGGCCGGAGGGCGTCCCGGCCCCGAGGTGTCCGTCGGCAAGCTGGCCGCTTCCCACCTCCTGCGCACCATGCGCGATACCTTGCTGCGTCTCTGCGGGATGGCGGCCACCTTGTGGGGTGACGACGCCCCGCTCGGCGGCAAGGTCCATGAAGTCGGGTTCTCCAGCTACCTGATCTCCATCGGCGGTGGCACGGACCAGATCCAGCGCAACATCATCGGGGAGCGCGTCCTGGGCCTGCCCCGCGAGCCCCGGGCGGACAAGGACGTCCCGTTCCGCGAGCTCGAGGTCGGCACGAGGACCGGTCGTTGACGTCGGCGGGATGAAGGGAATCGCTGTCGTCGCCGACTTCATCCGGCAGCACGCCGCCACACTCAGATGAACCTGACCAGCTCGACGGCAACGGCGAGCCAGCTCACACCGATGCCGAGGGTCGCCAAACCCAGCCGCACACGCGAGGACAAGAGGATCACCCAGCTCATGACATAGAGGTCGTCGAGGCTGCGAAAGCCGACGTCGCCGAGCCAGATGCCCCGGGCGAGCACGAGCGGCATGATGGCGTAGCCCATCCAGACCACCCGCTCGTAGTAGGGGGCGGTCGTGGTACGCAAGCTGACGGCAGCGGTGACTACCACGACCACCAGGACGAGCAGCTCCGCCGTCCACAGCAGCGACCCTGACGAGGGCAGGCGCGACAGGTAGTGGCGCAGCCCGTCGGTGATGCCGGCAAAGGGGACCGCCAGGTTATGGTGACCTGAGCTGGCGACCGCCAGAGAGCCGGCCTTCGATCGCACGACCAGCTGCCAGGCGACGAACACCCCCATGGGCAAGATCCACGCGATCGAGCGAGTGCCCCCACGACCTGGCAGCGGCAGTGCCGTGCTCGCCCCGGTGCCGGTGCTCGCCTTGGTGCTGCTCCTGGCTCGACAGATCCGGTGCCGGAAGGCGCTGATCGCCGGCTCGGCGGCGAGGAGCACCACCACCAGGACGACGGTCTCCCGGGCGAGCAGGCCCACCGACAACGCCACACCGGCGAGCACCGACCGACCCCGGCGCACCGCCAGCAGGCCGAGCACCATGAAGCCACCAGCCACGATCTCCGTCAGATCCCGCGACAGGCTCCAGAGGAAGCCGAAGTAGGCAGGCAGCAGCAGCCCCCAGGCCGCATGGCGCCCGACGTCGCCAGCGAGGACCGCCCCGAGCACGCCGAGCATCACCAGGCCGGCCACATTGACCGATACAAGCGACCAGGGGACCAGCCACGTCCTCCCCCCCGAGACCAGCCAGGCGAGCGCGGGATAGCTGATCCGCCCGAAACGGGCGACGCTGTCGACGTGGATGCCGTAGGCGCGGGGCCGCAGGTTCAGCGGGTCGAGGGCGAGACGGTAGTAGAACTGCCCGTCGTACCCGAATCCCGGGAAGACCGGCACCCCGCGAGGAAGGCGGCCCGGTGTGGCAAAGTGACGGCCCACGAGGATGAACGACGCCACGTTCCCTCCTCCGGCGACGACGATCCGGCCCGCCACCACGATCACGGCGGCCAGCCCGACAATTGCCCCGATCTGCGGCGCACCGTCGATGCGTACGGACATCCTCATGGCTCGCCTGCGCAGCAGAGGGCTGTTCAATCGAGGATGTCCCGTTCGCTGATGGCGTGAGAGGGTGGCTGCAACTCATCCAGGCTGCAGCCCGATCGTGTCCGGCGGACGGTCTGGCGGCCGTCTCGAGCCACGCGGTTGGTGCCCGTGCGGGTGTGTGCCGGTGGTCAGCCGAAGGCCGGAGCGGTGTTCTGCACCAGGTCGCGAAACGGTGTGTCCTTCGACGCGCCCGGCTCCTTGGGCAGACCGAGGACGCGCTCGCCGATGATGTTGCGCTGGACCTGATCGCTGCCGCCGTAGATCGACGGCGCAGGCGAGAACACCGCCAGCTCCTGCACCACTCCCCCGGTCATGCTGTCGGGTCCGGTCACGGTGGCACCGACACCTACGATCCGGCAGCCGACGTCGCGAGCCAGGCGGGTGACGTCGCTGTTGCGCAACTTGGCCAGGTTGCCCTCGCCGCCGGTCGCGGCGTTGCCGCTCTTCATCCGGCCGAGGTGCCAGGCGGTGATCTCGACCATGGTGTGGAGACGCATCAGGTCCTGGCGGATGGTCGCGTCGTCGATGCGTCCCAGCTCCCGCGCCCACGCGATCAGCTGCCGTACCGTGCCGGCTCCGACCATGCCCCCGCCCAGCGCGCCCTGCTTGCCGACGAACGACCCGGCAGGCCGGTCGAGGTGACCGGCGACCGTGCCGGGGACGGCAGCGCTCGGCGCGGCGACGTTGCTGCCGCCGATGCTGGCCCGTTCCACCATTAAGGTGGTGTTGGCCACTCGCCAGCCGTCGTTGACCTCCCCGATGACGTTGCCATGCGGGACGCGGGCCTCGTCGATGAACACCTCGTTGAACAGGGATCGGCCGGTCATCTCCCGAAGGGGCCGGACTTCGACACCAGGCTGGCGCATCGGGAAGGCGAAGTACGTGATCCCCCGGTGCTTCGGGGCGTCGGGATCGGTGCGGGCGATCAGGATCCCGTAGTCGGCCCACTGCCCGGTCGACGTCCACACCTTCTGGCCCGTCACCACCCACTCGTCGCCGTCGCGGACGGCCCGTGTCTGCAGCCCGGCCAGATCCGAGCCGGCACCCGGCTCGGAGAACAGCTGGCACCACCCGTGCTGCCCGTCGAGAATCCGGGGCACGAACCGCTGGACCAGCTCTGGGGTGCCGTG
>JAJYAB010000173.1 GCA_021779775.1 Actinomycetes bacterium | reverse complement strand
GCAGTGCTTCGAGTGCGGCACCTGCTACCTGGTGTGCAACACGGAGGGCGCCATCACCTGGCACTACCCGCCAGGAGGCCACGGCGTGGTCTTCCTCCGGTCGTGACGATGGGCGCCACACCCTCTCCGGGCAGATCCGGGCCGGCGGTCGTCGTCGCCCGCAAGTGGGTCGAGCGGCGAGCCGAAGTGGACCGCCTGACCGGCGCGGTGACGAGCGACCCCCGCACCTCAGGGGCTTCCGAGGCAGACGACGCGGCGCTCGAATGGGCCGTACGGCTGGCCGGGGCGTGGGACGCCGCGCTGCTGGCCGTCACCGTCGGGCCGCCCGGAGCTGACGCCGTCCTCCGGCCGGCCCTGGCGCTCGGGGCACGGTGCATCCGCGTCGCAGGCGAGCCGGGGATGGCGAGCGTGGCCGTGGCCTCCGCGCTGGCCGGCGTCGCCCGTCGCAACGGAGCCACCCTGGTCCTGTGCGGGGATGCCAGCCCCGACCGGGGATCGGGTTCGGTGCCGGCGTTCACTGCCCACTTCCTGGGGGCAGCGCAGGCGCTGGGCCTCGTCGACCTGGCGGCAGACCCTTCGTGCCCGACCCGTCCGGGCATGCTGCGCGCCTGGCGGCGTCTCGACGGCGCCCGCCGCGAGGAGCTGGCCGTCTCGGGCCTGGCTGTCATCTCGGTCGAAGGCGCCACCGCCCGGCTGCGCCGGGCACCGCTCGCCGGAGCGCTCGGTGCGGCCCGCCTCGCCGGAGCCTCGGAGATCGAGGTCGTCGGCGACGTGGGTGCGGACGACGACGCGACGGGCGGGATGCTCCCAGCCGCTCCTGTCGCCACGGGGCCCCTACGGCCGAGGGCTCGGGTGGTGCCACCTCCCGAGCCGGCCACCGACGCCCGCCGGCGGGTGCTGGCCCTGACCGGCGTCCTCGTCGACCGGACCCCCCCGCAGCTGTTGGAGCTGGGTCCCGAGGAAGCCGCCGAGCGGATCCTGGAGGCGCTCGGAGCGTGGGGAGAGCTCGACCCGACCACCCGGGGGCAGGGGTGACGCCGGGCGGCACCGGCGTCTTGGGCGCCATGACGTGGCCCGACGTCGCGCAGCGGTGTGCCGGCTCCCTGCTCGTCGTGCCGCTCGGCGCGACCGAGCAGCACGGCCCGCACCTGCCACTGGCCACCGACACCGAGGTCGCCCGGGCGCTGGCCGACGGGTTGGCCAGCCGGCGCGCCGGAGTCCTCGTGGCGCCGGCCCTCCCCTACGGATCGAGTGGTGAGCATGCGGCGTTCGCCGGCACCATCTCGATCGGCGCCGATGCCCTCGAACGGGTCGTCGTCGAGCTGGTGCGCTCCGCCGACGCATTCAGCGGCGTGGTGCTGGTCAGCGGCCATGGCGGCAATACGGTGCCGCTCGCCCGAGCGGTGCAGGTGCTGGAGGACGAAGGCCGGTCCGTGCTGGCATGGTCGCCACGCGCCGATCTGCTCGGCGCGGCTGCCCGCATGTCGGGCTGGGGCGATCCCGACGCGCACGCCGGCTGGGTCGAGACCTCGTTGCTCCTGTGCATCCGCCCTGACGCAGTCCGCACCGAGCGCTCCGAGGCCGGCGACCTCCGACCCCTCGGCGACATCGCCGACGAGCTGCGCCGCCACGGCGTGGGCGCCGTGTCGCCCAACGGGGTCCTCGGTGACCCCCGCCAAGCGGATCTCGCACGCGGGCAAGCCATCCTGCAGCTTCTGGTGGACGATCTTCACGGGTCGGTGGCTCACCGCTTCGGGGCGGCGTCTTGAGCACCGATAGGCGGGCATCGCCTGATGGGGCACCCCCGGTGGCACTGGTGACCGGAGCAGCACGGGGAATCGGCGCAGCGACCGCCCGGCGGCTGGCCACCGACGGCTGGCGGCTCGTCCTGGTCGACGTGTGCGCCGACGACGCCGCCCTGCCCTATCCCCTGGGAACCGCAGAGGAGCTGGCCTCCACCGTCGCCGCCTGCGGGGCAGACCGGGCCGTGGCTGTGGTGGGCGACGTGCGTGACCAGGAGGCGCTGGACGGTGCCGTGGCCACAGCCGTCGACCGCTTCGGGGGGCTTACCGCCGCGGTAGCCGCTGCCGGCGCCATCGTCGGGGGTCAGCCACTGTGGGACACCGCCGAGGACACCTGGTCCGCCATGATCGGCATCGTGCTCGAAGGGGTATGGCGGACCGCCCGGGCTGCGGTCCCGGCCCTGCTGGCTGCTCCAGAGCCGCGCCATGGCCGGTTCGTGGCGGTGGCGTCCGCCGCCGGCACGCTCGGCCTGCCCCTCCTGGGGGCCTACGTGGCGGCGAAGCACGGGGTGGTCGGGCTGGTCCGCAGCCTGGCCGCGGAGCTCGGCAGCTCCGGGGTGACCGCCAACGCCGTGGCGCCGGGATCGACGAAGACCCACATGCTGGCGGCCAGCGCCGCCGTGTACAACCTGGCCGATCCGAACGAGCTCGCCAGGCACCACCTGCAGCAGCGCCTCATCCAGCCAGACGAGGTCGCCGCCATGGTGGCATGGCTCTGCGGGCCGGAGTCCGCTGCGGTCACCGGTGCGGTGCTGGCGGTCGACGGCGGGATGACCGCCCACTGATGCCGGAGGTCACGCCGGATCCCGGACGCCGCACGACGGGAGCGGCCCGCGCGCTTCACGACAAGCACTGGACCACGCGTATGCTGTGCATCCCGGTGCCAAACTTTGCGAAGCGGCAGAATTGTAGGAAGCGGAATTGTGCGAAGGGGCAGCGGGTCCGGGGGCTCGACGCCGTTCTCCCAGAGGGCAGGAACGAAGCCGATGTCGCTGAGGGGGGAGAACCGTATGGCTCGAGCTGCATGACGACGGTGCAAACCGGCGGGCTGGCCGCCGGAGCGCCGGATGAGCCGGATGAGCCGGATGAGCCGGATGAGCCGGATGAGCCGGCGGTCAGCCGGCGGGCCAAGACCGGCGCCAGGTTGGCTGGCGGGGTGGCGACCAGGTTGGCTGGCGGGGTGGCTGGCACGTTGGCCGCCGGGGTGGCGACCGCTAGGTTGGCCACCGGCGGGGTGGCCGCCGCCGGGCGAGCCTTGGCGCGCCTTCATACCACCCGGCGGAGGTGGATGGGGCCGGCGGTGTTCGGCTCCTGCCTGGTAGCGGTGGTCGTCAGCGCCCTGGTGGGAGTCGACGGGGCAGCGACGACAACGGGCGGCACGAGCAGTGCGGGCAGCCGCGGCATGGCCCAGCTGGTGCAGCGGTTCGGGAACGCGCCCGTCCTTGCTCCGGCCGCTGCGCCGCCGTCGGCCGCCCCGGCCGCCTTGCAGTTGGCGCCGGCGCTGCGGCCCCACGAGGTGCTCGGCTTCGCCCCATATTGGACCCTGCCGTCGGCCGGCGGGTTCGACGTGGCCGCGATCAGCACCTTCGCCTACTTCAGCTTGGACGTCAACGCAGATGGGACCATCGTGCGATCCGGTCCCGGATGGAACGGGTACCAGAGCCAGGATCTGGCCAACCTCATCACCCGAGCCCACCAGGCATACGACCGGGTGGTCCTCACCGTGACCTGCTTCGACCAGCAGACGTTGGACAAGCTGACGTCGGACCCCGGGGCGCCAGCCCGGCTCGCTGCGGACCTGGTGCAGCTGATCAATGCCAAGAACCTCGACGGCGTCAACCTCGACTTCGAAGGGCGGGGAAGCGGCGACCGCCAGGGTCTGGTGGCGCTCGTCTCGGCGGTCACCGGTGCGGTGCGGGCAGCGAACCCCCACTGGCAGGTGACCATGGACACCTATGCCTCGTCGGCCGGCGACAACCAGGGGTTCTTCGACATCCCCGCCTTGGCACCGTCCGTCGACGCGTTCTTCGTCATGGCGTACGACATGGAGGACACCGCCGTGCCGTCCGCCACGGCCGGCCTCAGCGGAGGCCCGGGGTTCACCGACCAGTCGGCCGTGGCCCAGTACACCGCGGTCGTACCGGCATCCAAGGTCGTGCTGGGGATGCCGTACTACGGCTACGACTGGCCGACCACCGGCCCGGCACCGGGTGACGCGGCGACCGGGCCACCCACTCCGGTCAGCTACGCCACCGTGGCAGCCAGCGGCGGCCCCCGGTACTGGGACCCGGCGAGCCAGACGCCATGGACCGCCTACCGTTCCGGCACCCAATGGCACCAGGTGTGGTTCGACGATCCGGTATCGCTCGCCCTCAAGGCCCGTCTGGCCGCCGGAGCCCACCTGGCCGGCGTCGGCATCTGGGCCCTCGGCATGGACGACAACGATCCAGCCATGCTGGGAGCGGTCCTCGGTCAGGCCGCTTCGGAGCGCTATGCGCAGCCGACGAGCACCACCGCGCCGACGAGCACCACCGCGCCGACGAGCACCACCGCGCCGACGAGCACCACCGCGCCGACGAGCACCACTGTCGTCACCGCCCCGGCATCGCCGCTGTCCGCAGCAGGCCCGTCGGGCCCGCCCGCCTCCGGATCCGACACCACCACGTCGACAGCCGCCTACAGCTACCAGGGAACCTGGAACGGGTCGCCCCGGGTGCTGCTCCGAACCGACGCGGCGTCCCTGCCCGTCGGTGGTATCGGCCAGTCGGTGGGAACGCTGAGCAGCTTCTCCACCGACGACCCCTCAGCGCACTGCCTGGCGTCGGGGCCCCCGCTGGCCGTCACCAGGCTGTACTTCGACCCGCAGGAGTACGTGGTGCGGGCGACTACCCCGTCGGACTGCGTGTCTGGCACCTGGACGTTCCAGGTCCCGGCCGTGGCTGCCACGGTTCCCGCCGCGCCGTCCAGCACGACGACCAGCACCACACCCAACATCCTGCAGATGCTGGGGCTCTAGCGAACCTCGTCGACCCTGGATCTGGCACAGGATCCTGGATCTGGCACAGGATCCTGGATCTGGCACAGGATCCTGGATCTGGCACAGGATCCTGGATCTGGCACAGGATCCTGGATCTGG
>JAJYAB010000172.1 GCA_021779775.1 Actinomycetes bacterium | reverse complement strand
GAAGGTGTGGCTGCCATCGGGCGGCTCGCTGATCATCGAGCGTACGGAGGCCCTCACCGTCATCGACGTGAACACCGGCAAGAACGTGGGGACGTCGAACCTCGAGGAGACGGTCTACCGCAACAACCTCGAGGCAGCCGACGAGATCGCACGGCAGCTGCGGTTACGCGACATCGGCGGCATCATCGTCATCGATTTCATCGACATGGAGATCCGGGACAACCGCGACAAGGTGTCGGCGGTGCTGCGCTCGGCGCTCGCGCGGGACAAGACGCGGACGCAGGTGTTCGACATCTCCGAGCTCGGCCTGGTCGAGATGACCCGCAAGCGGGTGTCCGAGGGGCTCGTCGAGTCGCTGTCGTCGACCTGTACGGTGTGCGGGGGACGGGGCATCGTCCTCGATGAGACCCTGCTCTGACCCCGCCAGCGCGGTGCACTGACCCGGGGCAACACCGGTGCTTGCTAGAGTGACGGCTCATGTATGCGGTGATCCGGTCCGGAGGCAAGCAGGAGCGCGTCGTCGAGGGGCAGCGGCTTCGCGTCGAGTTGCTCGACGGCAGCGATGGTGACGAGGTGCAGCTCGCCCCCGTGCTGATCGTCGACGACGCGCAGGTGCTCGCCACGCCTGACGATCTGCGAGGTGCGGTGGTGACCGCCCGGCTCGTCGGGCGTGAGCTCGGCCCGAAGATCCGGGGGTTCACCTACAAGCCCAAGTCGAACAACCGGCGTCGATGGGGTCATCGACAGCGGTACTCGACCATCGAGGTCGTGGGCATATCGCTGCCGGCAGCCGGCTGAGCAGGCGGAGGAGCGAAAGACTATGTCGAAGACCAAAGGCGGGGGATCGACCCGCAACGGACGCGACTCCAACGCCCAGAGGCTCGGGGTGAAGGTGTTCGACGGCACCGAAGTTCCCGCCGGTTCGATCATCGTGCGTCAGCGGGGCACCCGGTTCCACGCTGGCGTGAACGTCGGGCGCGGCGGGGACGACACGCTGTTTGCTACGGCGGACGGTGTCGTGAAGTTCGGTAGCCGGAAAGGTCGCAGGCTGGTCGACGTGCTGGCGCGTCCCGAGGCCTGAGGGCGCCGCCACGATCCTGGCCCGCTGCGGCTTCACTGATGTGCGGTGGCGTGCCGTGGGCGGCGGGTGCATAGGATCGCCGCATGTCAGGGTTCGTCGACGAGGCACAGATCCACGTGAAGGCGGGGGACGGTGGTGCCGGCGTGGTGGCGTTCCGGCGCGAGCCCTACGTGACCAGAGGCGGGCCGGATGGTGGCGACGGCGGGCGGGGGGGCGACGTGTGGTTGGTCGCCGACCCCAACCAGGCTTCGCTCCTCGGGTTCCGTGATCATCCGCACCGCCGCGGCGGCGACGGCAAGCACGGCTCGGGCAGGCAGAAGCATGGCGCACGGGGCGCGGATCTCGATGTGCAGGTTCCGGTGGGGACGACGGTGCGCGGTCTCGATGGCGCTGCGCTGGCCGATCTGGGCCGGCCCGGGGACCGCTGGCTGGCGGCGCGCGGGGGGCGCGGGGGGCGCGGCAACGCCCGCTTCCTGACCAATGCGCGCCGTGCGCCGGCGTTCGCCGAGCAGGCTGAGGCAGGGGAAGAAGCGTGGTACGACATCGAGCTGAAGCTCGTGGCCGACGTGGCGCTCGTCGGGTTCCCCAATGCCGGGAAGAGCACGCTCATCAGCCGGATATCGGCGGCCAAGCCGAAGATCGCCGATTATCCCTTCACCACGTTGCAGCCGAACCTGGGCGTGGTGCGCGTCGGTCAGGTGGGCGACGAGACCGAGTTCGTCGTGGCCGACATCCCGGGGCTGGTGGAAGGGGCAGCGGACGGTCGAGGGCTCGGGCATCGCTTCCTCCGCCACATCGAGCGGGCGCGTGTGCTGGTCCTGCTGGTCGACCTGGCACCGCTCGACGCTCGCGCCGTGGGGGAGCAGCTCGACGTGCTGCTGAGCGAGCTGGGGCGCTATCGGCCCGAGCTGCTCGAGCGTCCGCGGATCGTGGTGGGGTCGAAGTCCGACGCGCAGCCGGCGGCTGCTGATGGCAACGGGCCAAGGGGCCTGTCGACGGTGACCGACATGGAGATCTCGGCGGTCACGGGGGCCGGCCTGGCGGCGTTGACCGGTCGCCTGGCGGAGCTGGTGGTCGCCGCCCGTGCCGACGACGACACGGCAACGGACGGGCTGGTGATCCACCGGCCTCTGGCCGAGGGGGTAGAGATCGGGCGCGCAGACGACGGTGGCTGGGTCGTCGGCGGGCGTGCCGCCCTGCGTACGGTGGCCCTGAGCGACCTCACCGATGAGGATGCCGTGGATTACGTCCAGCGCCGCCTGCAGCGGCTCGGCGTCGAACGAGCGCTCGCCCGGGCTGGCGTGCGTGACGGGGACACCGTCCACCTCGGTCCCGTGACGTTCACGTACCACCGGGACGAGGCGGCGGCCCTCGCCGCTGAGGCGGGGGCGCGTAAGGGCGAGTGGCAGCGCCGCGGCAGGCGACCGCGGTGATGAGCCAGGCTGCCAGCTTCTCGGCCGGCGGCGCGCGCGGTGCCGGTGCGGGGCGCACCATCGTGGTGAAGATCGGCTCGTCGTCGGTGACCGGGGCCGGCGGCGGCGTCGACGTGTCGGCGGTGGCCAAGCTCAGCGGCGAGGTCGCCGTGTTACGGGAGGCCGGCCACACCGTGGTCCTGGTTACCTCGGGGGCGATCGCCGCGGGTTGGGCAGCGCTCGGCGGCGGTCCCCGCCCCGCCGACCCGGCCACCTTGCAGGCGGTGTCGGCAGTGGGCCAGCACCGGCTGATGCGTGTCTACGACGACGCACTGGCGGGGTTGGGCCTCACGGTCGGGCAGGTGCTTCTGGCGCCGCTCGACTTCGCCTACCGCCAACAGTACCTGCATGCCCGCCAGACGCTGGCCCGGCTGATCGATCTGGGTGTGGTGCCGGTCGTCAACGAGAACGATGTGACATCCGACGACGAGATCCGCTTCGGGGACAACGACCGTCTGGCTGCCCTGGTGGCCCACCTGGTGGCTGCCGACCTGCTGGTGCTGCTCACCGACACCGCTGGCCTGCACACGGCCGACCCCCGTGTCAGCCCGGAGGCCTCGTTGATCGAAGAGGTGGCAGAGATCGACCATGCCCTCGAATGTGTGGCCGGCGGGGCGGGGAGCGACGTCGGCTCGGGAGGGATGGCGTCCAAGCTGGCGGCAGCCAAGATGGCCTCGTGGTCGGGTGTCGAGACGCTGATCGCCGACGCCGCCCTCCCCGGAGTGCTCGTCTCGGCCGTGACCCGTGCACCGGGCTCCGGGACGCGGTTCCGGGCCAGGCAGCGTCGCCTACCGGCTCGCAAGCTGTGGATCGCTTTTGCCGTGGCGCCGGCAGGGACCGTCATTGTCGACGAAGGGGCGCGCCGGGCGCTGGTCGACGGGGATGCCTCGCTGCTTCCTGCCGGTGTGCTGTCGGTCGCCGGTACCTTCGATGCCGACCAGGCCGTCGAGATCGCCGGCCCGGACGGGGTGGTGTTCGCCAAAGGGCTGGTCCGCCATCCGGCAGAACGGATCCGTTCCTGGTCCGGGCGGCGGACGAGGGAATTGCCGCAGGGCGCTGCCCACGAGGTCGTCCACCGCGACGACCTGGTCGTCCTGACGTAGGGCGCCGCCGATCGAGGCCCGCGGCTGGTCGGTGGCCGCCGGCCGCTCGGCAGGACCTCGTCAGGTTGCCAGCTAGCCTGAGAGGATGTCCCGGATGTCCGCACCCCACGAGGCCGCCGGGCCGTTGCAGGCGGCAGGGCGGCGGGCTCGTGCTTCAGCTCCGCTGCTGGCTGCCGCCAGCACGGCGGCGAAGGACGCCGCTTTGGAGCTGGGAGCGGACCTGCTCCAGCAGCAGACAGCCGAGGTGCTGGCGGCCAATGCCGTTGATCTCCGTCGTGCCGAGGCGGACGGTGCGACCGGAGCCCAGCTCGACCGGCTGCGCCTCGACGGCGGCCGGGTGGCATCGATGGCGTCTGGGCTCAGGCAGGTGGCAGCCCAAGCCGACCCGGTGGGCCAGGTGGTCGACGGCTGGGTGCGGCCGAACGGGCTGCGGGTCGAGCGGGTGCGGGTCCCCCTCGGCGTGGTGGGGGTCATCTATGAGAACCGCCCGAACGTCACGAGCGATGCCGGCGGCCTCTGCCTCAAGTCGGGCAATGTCGCCATGCTCCGCGGGTCGTCGTCAGCGCTCGAGACGAACCGGGCGGTGGTGGCTTGTCTGCGCCGGGGCGCCGCCAAGGCCGGCCTGCCGGAAGATGCAGTGCTGTTGGTCGACGACACGACGCACCAAGGTGCGGTCGACTTCATGCGGCTGCGGGGGATCATCGACTGCCTGGTGCCCCGTGGCGGGCCCTCCCTGCTCGACACCGTCCGTCGGAATGCCACGGTGCCCACGATCGTCGACGGTGAAGGCAACTGCCACGTGTACGTGGATCGCGCCGCCGACATCGACATGGCGTTGGCCATCGTGGTCAACGCGAAGACGCAGCGGCCGAGCGTGTGCAACGCTGCCGAGTCGCTGCTCGTCCATCGGCAGGTGGCCGAAGCGTTCCTGCCTCGGGTCGCGGAGGCCCTTGCCGGGGTGACGTTGCTGGGCGACGCAGAGACGCGGGCCATCGTGCCCTCGGCCGGTGAAGCGACGGACGATGCGTACGCCACCGAATTCCTCGATCTGACGCTCTCGGTCGCCGTGGTCACTGACCTCGACGCGGCGGTCGCCCACATCGCTCGCTTCGGAACCGGGCACTCCGAGGCGATCGTCACCGGCGACCTGATGGCGGCCGAGCAGTTCACCCGCCGAGTTGACGCGGCGGCCGTCCTCGTCAACGCTTCCACCCGGTTTGTCGACGGAGCCGAGCTCGGCTTCGGGGCGGAGATCGGCATCTCCACGCAGAAGCTGCACGCC
>JAJYAB010000171.1:1532-4959 GCA_021779775.1 Actinomycetes bacterium | reverse complement strand
CCACCGGTGGCGCTCCGGCCGGCAGCGCTCGGCGAGCGGGCGGGTGCCATCGGTGCGGCGCTGCTGAGCGCAGCTGGACCTCCGACACCCCGCATCGAGGCATCGTGAACGTGGGGGTGACGCTGCCGTCGTTCCGTCACGACACGGCAGCGGTCGCGAGCGCCCGGCGAGCCGAGGAGCTGGGGCTCGACGGCGTCTTCGTGTTCGACCACCTGTGGCCGATGGGCCGCCCTGACCGGCCGGCGCTGTCGTGCTTTCCGCTGCTGGCTGCCGTGGCCGCCAGCACCAGCGACATCCATGTCGGACCGCTGGTGGCCCGGGTCGGCACGGTCTCAGACGATCTGCTGATCGCCCAGTTCCTGACCCTGGCGGCCATGGCTCCCCAGCGGGTGGTCGCCGCGCTCGGGACCGGTGATGCCAAGTCCGCCGACGAGAACCGGGCATACGGCATCCCCTACCCTCCGGCCGGCGAGCGCCGCCTGGCCGTTGCCCGTTGCGCCCGGCAGCTGCAGGAGGCAGGTCTGCCCGTATGGATCGGCGGGGGAGCGCGCCCTACCGTCGAGCTGGCCCGGGACCTCTCTGCCGCCGTCAACCTGTGGGGAGCCCAGCCGGCCGCTGTGGCGTCCTTGGCCGCCCGCTTCGAGGTGACGTGGGGCGGCCCGGTCTCCGGCAGCGCCGCCGTTATCACCGAATGGCTCGTCGAGCTCGCTGCCGCAGGGGCCACCTGGGCGGTCTGTGCCTGGCCTGGTTCCCTGGAGGCGGTGGCCGAGGCGGCGCAGGCCGTCCGCTGACCGGGGCCGGCTGCCAAGCGGTGGGCGGTAACCTTCGACGATGGAATTCCGCCGGATCAACGGACTGCCTCCCTATGTCTTCGCGCACATCGACGCGCTGAAGCTGGGGGCACGCCGATCCGGGCGTGACGTCATCGACATGGCATTCGGCAACCCCGACCTGCCGTCGCCGGACGTCGCCGTGGAGAAGCTCGCCGAAGCCGTCCGCAACCCCCGGAACCACCGCTACTCGGCGAGCAGGGGCATCCCCAAGCTGCGCGAGGCCGCCGCAGCGCTCTACCAGCGCCGCTTCGACGTCGGATTGGATCCGGACACCGAGGTGGTCACCACCATCGGGGCCAAAGAGGGCTTGTCCCACCTGATGTGGGTCCTCCTCGGACCGGGCGACAGTGCGCTGGTGCCGTCGCCGTCCTACCCGATCCACATCTATGCGCCCCTGTTCGCCGGTGCCGACGTGCGCCACGTCCGCCTGGAGGGTCCGAGCGCCACGGACGGCGACGGCTCCGAGGTGTTCTTCGCCAACCTGATGGAGGCCTGGGAGTCGGCATGGCCGAAGCCGCGGGTGGTGATCTTGTCGTTCCCGCACAACCCGACCACTGCCTGCGTCGACCTGGCATGGATGCAGCGGATCGTGGACTTCGCCCACGAGCACGACATCGTGCTGGTGCACGACTTCGCCTATGCGGACATCTCCTTCGACGGCTACTCGCCTCCCTCCATCCTGCAGGTGCCGGGAGCGAAGGACGTGGCGGTGGAGCTGTACTCGCTGACCAAGTCCTTCTCGATGGCCGGCTGGCGGCTCGCGTTCCTCGTGGGGAACGCGGCGGTGGTGGCGGCGCTGACCAAGCTGAAGAGCTACCTCGACTACGGGACGTTCCAGCCGGTCCAGATCGCGGCCACCGTGGCCATGAACGAGGCACCCGACTACCCGAAGGTCGTCAACGCCACGTACCAGGCGCGGCGCGACGCGTTGTGCGACGGGCTCGACCGCATCGGCTGGCACATCTCCAAGCCCCGGGGGACGATGTTCGTCTGGGCGCCCATCCCTGAGCCGTACCGGGAGATGGGCTCGCTCGAATTCGCCTCCCATCTGGTGTCGGAGGCCGAGGTGGCGGCATCGCCAGGTGTCGGGTTCGGTCCCGGAGGCGACGGCCACGTGCGGTTCGCCCTGATCGAGAACGAGCAGCGGATCGGCCAAGCGGTGCGCAACCTACGCCGGACGCTGACCAAGCTGAGATGAGCGAGCCGTGGCTACCGTGGCGGTGAAGGGGGCGGCGCTCCGGGTCCACCGACGCGTGCCGAGGGCGCCGCGGCGGGCATCCGGGCTCTGGCGTGGGCCGAAGAGGCGGATGACGGGTATGGCACTGCCATGACGATCCATCAGACGGCCAGCGCGCTCGCAGCAGGTTCCGCCGACCAGGCCCGTGCCGAGCTCGTCCCGTCGTTCGACCTGCTGTACGGCACCATGGTGGAGCTCATCGAGACCAGCATGGGAGATGCGCCGCAGATCCTCGATCTCGGTTCTGGCCTTGGGCTGCTCAGTCGCATGGTCGGCGAACGGCGTCCCGCGGCACAGATCACGTTGCTGGATCCGTCTGCCGAGCTCCTCGCCCAAGGGTCGACCGCCCTGGCCGAGCAGGGGGTGGCGCACCGGTCGGTGACGGCAGGGCTCGACGACCTGCCCGACGGGCCGTTCGACGCGGTGATGTCGGGGCTTGCCCTGCACCGGCTGCTCGACGAGGACAAGCAGGCCGTCTTCGCTCGGGTGCACGAGCTGCTGGCGCCTGACGGCCTGTTCGTGGCGGCAGAGCATGTCGCCGGTCCTTCCCTGCACCTCGACGACCTCTACCACCAGCTGTGGCTGCAGGAGTTGCGCGAGGGCGGGGTGCCTGCCGAGATGGTGGAGGCGGCGGTCGGCGACATGGTGTACGACCATCCCGCCACGGTGACCGAGCAGCAGGCGTGGATGGCCAGCGCGGGGTTCCGGGATGTGGACTGCTTCGTGAAGCAGTACCGGTTTGCCGTCATCGGTGGGTGGAGCAGCAGCCGGCCGCCTGTGTGAGCTGCCGCGGTCAGTCGCCGGGCCATGGACGTGACGCTGCCCGCCGGCCTGCGCCGGCGACCGGGTCGCCAGGTGCGGGGCTCCCAGCCCATCGGAGTGCCCGCTCGACTGCACCGGCCCACTGCTCGTGCGCGATGTCGGCCACGCTTGCCGGCACCGACGGCGTGCATTCGACGTCGAGGGTCCACAGGTCGGCCAGCTCCCCGGTGGAGCCCCAGACGCCTTCGGCGAGCCCCGCCAGGGTGGCAGCGCCGAGGGCGGTCGTCTCCGTCGTGGTCGGGCGGCTCACGGCCAGCTGGAGCTGGTCGGCCTGCAGCTGCAGGAGCAGGTCCATGGCCGAGGCGCCGCCGTCGACCCGCAGCACCCCGGCACGCCGCCCGGCCACTGCCGACATGACGTCCACGACGTCACGCACCTGGAACGCCATGGCTTCCACCACGGCCCGTGCCAGATGGGCCCGGCCGACCCCCCGGCTCAGACCGACCACCGCGCCACGTGCATAGGGGTCCCACCGGGGGCTGCCCATGCCGGCGAACGCCGGGACGAAGACCGCCCCCGCGCTGCCGGGGACGCT
>JAJYAB010000171.1:0-1522 GCA_021779775.1 Actinomycetes bacterium | reverse complement strand
AGGCCATCGCGCAGCCATTGGACGGCCGCGCCGGTGGCGAGCACCGCCCCTTCGAGAGCGTAGGTCACCTGGTGGCCGGTGCCCCCATCTGGTGTGGCACCGTGCTCGCCGAGGTCCCAAGCGACGGTGGCGAGCAGCCCCCCGGCCGGCTCGGGGCAGCGGTCCCCGACGTTGAGCAGGACGAAGCTGCCCGTGCCGTAGGTGGCCTTGACCATTCCAGGCTCGAAGCAGGCCTGTCCGAACAGCGCGGCCTGCTGGTCGCCGGCGACGCCGCTGACCGGGACACCCGAGAGGCCGGGCACGTTCGCCAGCTCGCCTCCGACCACGCCGAGCCGGCCGCACGACGGGCGGATCTCCGGCAGTGCCCGGCGAGGGACGCCGAAGGTGTCGCACAGCTCGGCGGACCACCGGCGCTCCCCGATGTCGTAGAGCAGGGTCCGGCTGGCGTTGGTGGCGTCGGTGACCACCATCCCCGTACCGGCGGGCCGGCACCCCTGGCGGCCGGCGCCGCCGGTCAGGTGCCACAGGATCCAGGAGTCGACCGTGCCGAGCACCAGGTCCGGCGTGTCAGGCACGTTGCCGGAGCCGAGCAGCCAGTGCATCTTCGTCGCCGAGAAGTAGGGGTCGAGCATCAGCCCGGTACGCCGGCGGACGAGAGGCAGCCGACCGGCTCGCTGCAGCTCGTCGCAGCGGGCAGCGGTCCGCCGGTCCTGCCAGACGATGGCCCGGTGCAGGGGGCGGCCTGTCGAGCGGTCCCAGGCGACCACCGTCTCGCGCTGGTTGGCGATGCCGATGGTGGCCACCGTGTCGCCTGCATCCCTGCGCCGGCCGGCCACTTCGGCCAGGGTGTCGCGGACGTGGCGCCAGATGTCGTCGGCATCGTGCTCGACCCATCCGGGCCGGGGGAAGTGCTGGGTCAGCTCGCGGTATGCCAGGTCGAGCACCTGGCCGGTTTCGTCGACCGCCAGGGCCCGTATGCCCGTGGTCCCGGCGTCGACCGCGAGGACACATCCCATCGGGCGGGCACGTTACCGCCGTCGGGGCCTGCCACGTGTGAACAGGTTCACGAGTGCAAACCTTCGCGAACGGCCGGTGACCTGCGAGATCTTCGTGTCTGTTCGGTTGACGGCTTCGTAGTTACAGTGCTGTAATACCCACAGCATCTCGTGGGTGGCACGTATCTCACCACCAGATGTTGTGGTTCGGGATGTTGTGGTTCGGGCGAGGATATCGGGTGCCCGGCAGGCCACGGGAACCGTACGCTGGACTGGAATTCTGACGAGGAGACTTCGCACCATGGCCATCGCTCCGCATCGGACCACCATCGGCATCCGGCGGCATTTCACCGCCGACGGGGTCCATCCCTATGACGCCATCGCCTGGGAGCGGCGCGACGCCCGCATCACCAACCACCGCGACGCCACCGTCGCTTTCGAGCAGCTCGGCGTGGAGGTCCCTGCCGGTTGGAGCCTCAACGCCACCAACATCCTGGCGCAGAAGTACTTCCGCGGCACGCCAGGGA
>JAJYAB010000170.1 GCA_021779775.1 Actinomycetes bacterium | reverse complement strand
CACCCCGTACCGGCTCGCTTCCCCCCCCGAGCAGTCCGGAGGCTGTCGTGTCGCAGAGCAGCGTGGCGCCGGCGTCGACGGCTTTTCCGGCCAGCCACCGGTCGAAGTCCGGGCGCAGCGCCGTGGCGCCGTTGTACGGCGGTCGGCCCCAGGTTCCGGTGCGGTAGTCCACGGTGAGGCTCTGCGTCCCGGTCAGCATCATCGTGGCCCGCCGGGTCACCCAGCGTTGCACCGGAGCCTCCTCCCACCACGCCGGCAGCAGCTCGTCGAGCACGCGGGGATAGACGACACCGCCGTACATGTTCTTGGACCCGGGGAACGGTCCCCGCTCGAGCAGGCACACCGAGCGCCCGGCCCGGGCCAGCACCAGGGCGGCGGCGGCACCGGCCGGCCCGGCGCCGACCACCACCACGTCGAAGTCGGTCGGGTCATCCACCATGGGGTACCCCGAGACGGTCGGCCAGCGCCTTCAGGACGAGCGGAGCGTCGCAGACGATGGCCAGCTCCGCCATGGCCATCATCGGGCAGCTGGCGTCGAGGTTCACCGAGACCACATGGTCGGGATCTCCGAGGCCCCCGGTGTGCTGTACGGCCCCGGAGATCCCGAGTGCCACGTACACCCGGGGGTCCACGGCGACCCCGGTCGTCCCGATCTGGCGCTGGTGGCCGACCCACCCGGCATCCGTCACCACCCGAGTCGCTCCCATCGAGGCCCCGAGGGCTGTCGCCACGTCCATCAGCAAGGCGAAGGCGGCGGCCGATCCGAGCCCGGCCCCACCTGCCATGATGCGCGGGGCCTCGGCCAGGTCCATCGACGACGGGTCGGGGGGCGACACCTGTAGCGTCCGGGCATCGGAGCCGATCGCCGTCGGAGGCGCGGCGGCTAGGGTCCGGTGCGTCACCGGAGCCGGAACGTCGTCGGGCCCGAGGACGGGCAGGCTCCGGCAACCAGGCTCGAAGGTCGCCACGAAGGGCACCCCCGGGCGATGCTCTTCGGCCACCCGCCCACCCCACCGGGCCAACGTGACCCGCTCCTCGCTGACCCGGATGGCTCCGCTCAGCAGCGGCCTGCGGAGGGCGGCAGCCAGTCGGGGCGCCAGGTCGCGGCCGTCGGGTGACGCCGGCAGCACCACGAGCACGCTGGCCGACAGCAGGTCGTCGCCGTGCTCGCCGTGACAGCCGGCCAGCCCGCCAGCCCAGCGGGCCGGGGCGAGCTCGCCTGCCTCGATGGCGACGATCTCGGCGACGTGGCTGCCTAACAGGCCAGCGAGCGTAGCTGCAGCCTCGCCGGCGCGGTCGCCGATCACCACAGCGAGATCGCCCGCTTCGGCGGCCGTGTCGGCTCCTCCTGCGGGAAGCGTCCCCTGGCGCACCGGGATCACCGCCACCCGCCGGTTCCCGCTCACAGAGCAGCTCCGACGCGCTGGCCCTCGATCACCGCAGCGTGGGCCCGGCGTGGCGCCACGCAGTCACCGACCCGGTGCACCGGCAGGCCGGGTGCTCGGCGCCTCAGGTCGAAGTAGAGGTCGTCGGCCGGCCGGCCGGGCACGGCGAGCACCACCCAGTCGACGGTGCGCGTCTCGGTGCGCCCCGTCGGATGGTGCAGCAGTTGCACCGTGGTGCCTTCGATGCCGCTCGCCACCAGGTCGGTGGACTGGCGGATCCGCTTTGCCGCGGCGCGGACGTTCCAGTGCTCCAAGTCGAGGGTGATGCCCAGATCCTGGCCCACCACCATGCCCGGTGTCACGACCTCCACCGTGCACCCGCGGTCGGCGAGCAGCTCCGCCACGCTGGTCGCCTGGTGGAACCCGAGCTCGTCGACCACCAGGACCGATCCGGTGGGGCGGGCGGCACCGCTGACCACGTCGACCACGTCGACCACGACGGCCCCGCCCGGCCCGCTGCCCCTACCAGCACCGCCGGGCCCGTCGATCGACGTGGCTGGTACCCAGTAGGGCGCCTGGGGGACGGAGCCGGTCGCCACCACCACCGCGTCGGGCTCCTCGGCCAGGACCGAAGCGGTGTCCGCCGGGCTCTCGTAGCGCAGCTCCACGCCGGCAGCCCGGCAGGCCACCAGCTGGTTCCGGACGAGGTCGCCGAGCTCGGCGCGGCTGGGCACCGACGCGGCGAGCGCCACCTGGCCACCCGGGCGGTCCGACGCCTCCACCACGACGACCCGGTGGCCGGCCTGGGCGGCGGCCGCTGCGGACTGCAGGCCTGCCGGGCCGGCTCCCACGACCAGCACCCGCTTGGGCTCCCCGAAGGACGGCTTCGTGCCCTTGGCCGTTCGACGGCCCTTGGCCGGTCGACGGCCGTTCACCGGTCGACGGTCTGCCGGCGGCTGTGGCAGCGGGCGGGGGAGATGCTCGAGCTCGGCTTCGCGTCCGGTCCGGGGGTTCTCGATGCACCCCAGCCAGCGGTTGAGCCCCATGCGCCCTACGCACTCCTGGTTGCACGACAGGCAGAGCCGGATGTCGTCGGTCCGGCCCGCCTTCGCCTTGGCGGCGAAGTCGGCATCGGCGATCTGTCCTCGTACCACGCCGACGAGATCGCACTGCCCGTCGTGGAGCGCACGCTCGGCCTGCACGGGGTCTTTAAAGCGGCCGACGCCGACCACCGGCAGGTCGACCGCCTCGCGGATGGCCGACGGGATGAACGCCGCGTACCCGGGCGGCACGGCCATCGACGCCTCGATCATGTACAGCGATGCGGTCGCCACCCCGATCGAGGTGTTGATGTAGTCGACCAGGCCTTGCCCTTCGACCATGCGGGCCACGGCGACCGCGTCGTCGATGGTGGTGCCGCCCTCGATGAGCTCGTCCCCGCAGATTCGCACCCCGAGCGCCATCGCCGGGCCGACGGCGCGTCGGACCGCTTCCACGATCCGCAGGAGGAGCCGAGCCCGGTTGGCGAGCGACCCGCCGTACTCGTCGGCCCGGAGGTTGGTGGCCGGCGACAGGAACCCCCGCACGATGGAGCTGTGGGAGCATTGCAGCTCCACGCCGTCGAAGCCGCCCTGGCGGCAATGGCCGGCCACCAGGGCGTAGCCGGCGATCACCTCCTCGATGTCGGCGGGCTCGACAGCCTTCGGCACCTCACGGAACAGGGGGTCGGCCACCGGCGAAGGCGCCCACACGGCAAGGCGGCTGTACATGCTCGACGCCTGGCCGCCATTGTGGTTGATCTGGGCGAAGATCGGCGTGCCGTGGTGGTGGACCGCCTCGGTGATCCGCCGGTAGCCGGCGACGACGGCCGGGTTGAACCCGTGGATCAGCTTCTCGTAGGGCCAGTCGGTCGGGTGCACCGAGTGCTCCTCGGTGATGACGAGGCCCGTGCCGCCGGCAGCGCGCGCCGCGTAGTAGGCGGCGTGCTGCTCCGTCGGCAGGCCGTCCTCCGCGTAGTTGGTGAGATGGGCGGAGAAGACGATCCGGTTCGCCACGGTCACCGGTCCAAGCCGCAGCGGCGAGAAGAGGAGCGGGTAGCGGGTGCTGGCTGTCACGCCGGCCTCATGACGCCGGGGTGCCGTGACCGGTGGCCGACGGCGGTGTTGGCCAGAGCCTGGGCAGCCCGCCGACCTTCGAGCACGGCCTCGAGCACGGTGCGCGGCGCCACGGCGTCGCCTGCTCGAGCCAGCCGCTGCCCTGTGGCCTGCCACAGGTGGTCGTCGGGCAGCCGGTGCCCGGCGTCGATCAACACGGCGGCCGCGACAGTTGACTGCTCCCCGGTGAACCGGTCCTCCACCACCACGTGCCCGGGTTCGACCCGGCGGAGCAATGCTCGTTTTCGCAGCACCACGCCGGCAGCCTGCAGGCGGACGTTGGCTGGCGCCAGGTCGCCGGTGAGCGACAGCTTGTCGCCCACCACCAGGTCGGGGGAGAGCAGCGTGACGTCGCAGCCGGCGACCGTTCGGAGCTCCTCGGCCACGGAGATGCCGATGGGTCCCCCGATCGGGTCCCAGACGGCGACCGGGCCGTCGGCCAGCCCGGTGTCGGCCAGCCCGGTGTCGGCCAGCCCGGTGTCGGCCAGCCGGCGGTGCGCGTGGCGTGCCAGGATCTCGGCAGCGGGCACCACGCTGGCCCCGGCGGCCACCGTATACGTCTGGCGTCCGGGCAGCGACCCGGTGCATAAGACCACGGGCCCGTCGTGGGCGTCCACGCCGGCGGGGCCGACGTCGATGCCGGTGGCGATGTCGACACCGAGGTGCCGGCACTCGGTTTCGAGCCAGTCCACCAGGGCGCTTAAGCGGTGGCGCCCCGCTGCGGATGCAGCCGAGCGCAGGGCGCCACCCAGGTGGTCGCACCGCTCGGCCAGCCGCACCCGGTGCCCGGACAGGGCAGCCACCCGGGCACATTCGAGCCCGGCCGGGCCGCCGCCCACCACGAGCACGTGCAGTGGCGCCCGCGCGTCGCCGGAGCCGCTCGTGCCGCTGCCGTCCGCCGGTGCATGCGGGTGAGCCGGAATGGCCATGTCCTGCGTCTCGTGCCCGGCGGAGGGCTCGGCCACGCAGCTGACGATGGGGTTGCGGTTGTCGCGCACCTGGCAGGCCTGGTTGCACAGAATGCAGGGCCGGACCCGGTCCGGCTCGCCCCGGGTGAGCTTGACCGCCAGGTCGGGATCAGCGATCAGCGCCCGGGTCATCTCCACCAGGTCGCAGGCGCCGGTCTCGATGAGCTCCTCGGCCATGGCCGGATCGACCACCGAGCCCTGGGCCACCACCGGCGTCGATGCCGCCGCCACCACGGCGGCTCGGACCTGGGCGCACAGCGCCGCGTTGAACCCCGGCTCGACGTGCCCGTCGGGCCGGGTGGCCGACACGGTGAAGATCGATCCCCGCACCACCGTCACCGCATCGACGATGGGCGCCAGATCGGCCGCCAGCCGGGCGCCCACGTCGGGAACGATGCCGGCCCACGGGGCGAGCTCGTCGCACGACAGGCGCAGCGTCAGCACCAGGTCGGGGGCCGCCGCCCGGACAGAT
>JAJYAB010000169.1 GCA_021779775.1 Actinomycetes bacterium | reverse complement strand
CGAGCCGATCCGGTGCACGCACGCGGCGCGCTCGACGCCGAAGCGCTCGAGAGCCTCCGCGATGATCCGCTCGCCTTCCTTGACGGCCAGCGGCTCGAAGGCCTCGTACTCCAGGCGCCGCACGCTGCGCCCGGCAATGTTGACGATCTCAGTATCCAGATCAGCCGCGGAAGCCAGAGACACCATGATCTGCACGCCGCCGGCACGTGTCCCCGCTGCGGCAACAGTCATGGCGATGCCTGACACCGGGTCCTGCACTTCGCCACGGCTTGCCCTATGGGCGCGTGAAGACGACGACGAAGACCGCGAAGGCAACGGCGTCGTGGACGAACGTGGCCCCGGTGCGCCAAGTGAGCGGAAACAACCCGAACCATTGCATGACCGATCCCGTCGCCAACATGACGACGACGGCACCAGCGGTGAAGATCGCGTTCAGCTTCTGGCCCGGGTTGTACTTGTCGAGCATGGGGGTGGTGCTGCCCAGGTTCCTCAGCCAGCGGATCTCGTCTCGCGTCCAGAGATCGATGCGCCGAACGTCCCGTCGCAACCGAGCCCCCCAGGGTCCGATCAGCGAGCCGATGATCGGCACCGGGAGCGCGATGCCGGCCCAGAGGTGGATCTCCGCCACGAGGTGACGGCGGCCGACGACGGTGGACAACGAACCGAAGTACAGCGGGAGGGCCGTGGCCATGAGGATGCCGAACAGCGCGGCGTTGGCCCAGTGAGCGATGCGCTGCACCCGGTCGAACCGCAGGATCCGCACCGCGGGGCGCGCCGGGTTCTCGGTCTGGGACATCGCTGTGTCAAGGGGTTCCGGGGTCAAGGGGTTCCGGGGTCAAGGGGTTCCGGGGCTGGTCGGGCCCGTCGAGCCGTCGATCCACCCGTTGACCGGATAGCCGTTCTGCTCCCAATACCCCGGCTGCACCTGGTCGACGACGCGGATAGCCGAGAGCCACTTCAGCGACTTGTACCCGAACATCGGCGCAACGTAGAGGCGCACCGGTCCACCGTGCTCAGTGGTGACCGGGGCGTCGAGCATTCGATGGGCGACGATGACGTCGGGGAGGCGGGCTTGGTCGAGCGTGAGGCTCTCGGTGTCGGCCCCGTCGTAGGAGTCGAAGCTGACGGCCACCGCCCCCGGCAGGATCCCCACGGTGTCGAGGAGCTCGGACAGCCTGACCCCCTCCCAGTGGACGTCGGGTACCCGCCAACCGGTGACGCACTGGAAGTCCCGCACCAGCTTGGTGCGGGGCATGGCCTCGAGGTCGGCGAGCGTGAACGAGGTGGGCCCCTGGACCAGGCCGCTTACGACGAGGCGGTACTCGTCGCGGGAAATCTCCGGCAGCGTGCCGGTGATCGTGTAGATCCGGAAGCGGTCTCCACCGGGCAGCAGGCCTCCCAGCCCCGACCCGACGGCGCCACCGACGAGATGTTGCACCTTGGCACCGAACGCGATGCCGGCTGCGCCAAGCGCTGCCATGCCGAGGAACACTCGCCTTCCCACGGCGACCTTTCCGGGCGAGCCCTCGTCGGCTGGCTGCTCGGACGCAGGGAGCATCCGACGAGCATATGGTCGCCGAGCGCCAGTTGGTCATCGGGGACGAGGGGACGCCGGCACGCGGATGCGGAGCGGACCGGCGCGGGACGCGGCGTAGCCTGGGAGCATGCGATCGAGTGATGGCGGGACCGGTGCGCCAGGGCGGCGGCGCCGGGCCGACATCGTCTGGCCGCTGCGCCGCTCGTGGGTGGTCCGGAGGATGCTGGGCATCGCCGGTCGGGTGCTGCTCACTGTGCTCGTCGGGGTGGCAGCCATCACGGTGGTGTTCGTGGCGGCGTTCGGGCATCCGCTGGCCTGGAGCGTGGTGGGGGTGCTGTTCGGCATGCTGCCGCTGCTCGCGCTGGCGGCGGTGCTGGCCGTCGCCGGCCGGGCGGCCGTCGGTGCCGGACCGGGCTGGATCGGTATGCGGGTGGTCGGGCGGTGGCGAGCGGTCGACCTCGGCCGGGTCAGCTCGGTGCGGGTGGGTGGCGGGCCCTGGCCTGGCGACGGCAGCGTCCCGTGGGCCCGGTTCGCCGGCGGCGGCCCTGACGTCGAGCCGTCCCGTTCGCTGGTCCTCCAGGACGTGGACGGGCGCACGGTGGTGGTCTCCGTCGACGCGTTGGCCGAAGGTGTCGGCCAGGCGCTGCGCAGCGGGCTCGGGCCGGGCACCGTGCTCGACGCGGCGTCGACGGAGGTGCTCGGCCTCGGCTCTTCAGCGGGAGGCGGCTCCGGCATCCCAGCGGGCCTCCAGCCCCCCGAAGCGCCAGACGGCGATGGCGACGGCCCAGGTGACGACGAACAGGCCCACGATGACGAACCCGGCGAGGTTGATGTCGAAGTGGGAGAAGAGCCTCCACGGCCACCCGGAGAGCCCGAGCTCCGAGGTGAGCAGCCCGAGGAGCTCGATGGTGCCGACGGCGAAGGCGACCGAGACCGATAGCCCGGTGACGGTCACGTTGTAGAAGAGCTTGCGGGCGGGACGTGAGAACGCCCAGCCGTAGGCGAAGTTCATGAAGCAGCCGTCGGCGGTGTCGAACAGGCTCATCCCGGCGGCGAAGAGCAGCGGCAACGACAGCAGGGCGTAGAACGGCAGGCCGCCGGCTACCGCTGTCCCCGACACGACGAGGAGCCCGACCTCGGTGGCAGTGTCGAACCCGAGCCCGAACAGCACGCCGACCGGGTACATCTTGCCGGCGGAGTCGACCCGGCGGGCGATCGGGCCGAAGAACCGGTTCATCAGGCCCCGCTGGTCGAGCTGCGCTTCGAGTGCCGGCTCGTCGATCGTGCCGGCCCGGAGGGCCTTCGCGACACGGAGGATCGACACCAGCACGGCCAGGTTCAGCGCGGCGATCACGTAGAGGAACGCGCCCGACACCGAGGTGCCGATGATGGTGAACAGGTGGTGCAGCCCGGAGGAGGGGCTGCGGACCTGTGTCCCGATGCCCCGGATGCCGAGACCGAGCAGCACGGTCAGGGCCAGGACCACCGTCGAATGGCCGAGGGAGAAGAAGAACCCGACGCTGAGCGGTCGCCGCTTCTCCGCCATCAGCTTGCGCGTGGCGTTGTCGATCGCCGAGATGTGGTCGGCGTCGAACGCATGGCGGGTGCCGAGGGTGTAGGCGAGGACTCCGGTGCCGACACCGAAGGCAGCGGAGCCGGACAGGCGGTAGTGGTGGTCGGCCGCCACGAGCAGGAGCCCGAGCCCGGCAACGTGCAGCAGGGCGACGCAGGCCGCCATCAGCGCGAGGCGAGCCCACTCGGCCCCGGTAAGCGCATGGCGCCAGCGGCGGGTCGTCGTCGCAGCTCGCATGTCCTTCGACCCTACGGTTGTTGCGGTTCGGTCGTGACCACGAGCTCGTCGCATCGGGTGCGGGAAGGCGGTGCCAGCCGCGACTCGGCTCCGCCCCACCTCCAGAAGCCGGCGGCGACGGCCCAGACGACGACGAAGACGCTTACCATGACGAGCCCCGCCTCGTTGATGTCGAACCCGGCAGCCGCCCGCCACAGCGGGCCGTGGAGATGGAGCTCCCTGGTGAGGAGCCCGGCCAGCTCGACCGTTCCGACGAGGAACGCCGAGGCGATCGACAGGCCGGTGACGACGGCATTGTAGTAGAGCCGTCGGACCGGCCGTCCCAGTGCCCAGCCGTACGCCACGTTCATGAAGCACCCGTCGGCCGTGTCGAACAGGGTCATCCCGGCGGCGAACAGCAGCGGCAGCGCCAGCACGGCGTACCACGGAAGGTCGCTGGTCGCAGCAGCGGCGGTGCCGGCCAGCAGGACGACCTCTGTGGCGGTGTCGAAGCCGAGGCCGAACACCATGCCGACGAAGAACATCTGCCGGGTCCGGGTGATCGAGCCGAGGAGCCGCCCGAAGAGCCGTCCCATGAGGCCTGTCGGCTCGAGCCGGCGGTCGACGTCCGCCAGCTCGACCGCTCCCTGGCGCAGCCCGCGGAACACCTTGGTGATGCCCACCAGCACGACCAGGTTCATCGCGGCGATGGCGTAGAGGAAGGTGCCGGCGACCGTCGTGCCCACCAGCCCGCCGACCGTCGACAGCGTGCTGTGCGGGTCCACCACGGCGCCGTACACGGTCCGGGCGCCGATGCTGATGGCCACGCCGAGGGCGAGCACCATCGAGGAGTGGCCGAGCGCGAAGAAGAACCCTGTCTCCAGCGGGCGGCGGGGTCCGGTCATCAATTTCCTGGTCACGTTGTCGATGGCGGACACATGGTCGGCATCGAACGCGTGGCGCATCCCCAATGTGTACGCCGTGAAGGCCACCCCGGCGCCGAAGCCGACCCCCCGGGCATGGAGGTGGCGGGGCAGCGCTGCCAGGAGGAAGGCTCCCCATCCGAGGAGGTGCAGCGCGCCGATCACCCCGGCCATCGCCCAGATCCTGCGCCGCTCGTGCACCGACCACGAACGGCCGGTCTGCTCGAAGGGTGCCGCCGCCGTCGTCGCCATCTGCGTCCTCCGTGGAGGATGCGGTGCGCCCCTGCGGTTCAGGTGGCCGGCACGAGCCGTCCTTCCTCCGGGGACCGAGCTCGTCGACGGCGACCAGGCGACCGGGCTCGTCCCCGTGCTGGGGATCCACCGTTGCGGGACAGCGCCGGGTTCACACCGGACTTCGCTGGGTCAGCCGTCGCCCCGGGCAACCCCGGGGCGACGGCCACTCTATCCTCTTTGGCCATGGTCGAACCCGTTGCCCCACCCGTCGCCCCGGACACGCTCAAGTCACGCAGCCACGACGTGACGGACGGCCCGACCAGGGCACCGTCTCGGGCCATGCTCAGGGCGGTCGGCATGACCGACGACGACTGGTCGAAGCCGCAGGTGGGCGTGGCCTCGTCGTGGAACGAGGTCACCCCGTGCAACCTGCCCCTCGACCGGCTGGCCAAGCGTGCCAAGGAGGGGGTCCGGGCGGCTGGGGGGTTTCCCCTCGAGTTCGTCACCATCGCCGTGTCCGACGGCA
>JAJYAB010000168.1 GCA_021779775.1 Actinomycetes bacterium | reverse complement strand
CACGCTGTCGGCATTTCCCTGGCTCTGCAACTCGTCCAGACCGACCCTCGCCGGCGATCACAACCAGTGACGTCTCACGCCGCTCCGCGCTCAAAACGAGTGGCGCTCAACACCGTGCTGCGCAACCGGGTCTACCTCGGAGAGGTCTACTTTCGCGACACCTACCATCCCGCCCCGCACCCACCGCTCATCGATCCCGTGACCTTCGACCTCGCCGGCCAGATCCTTCGGCTGCGAGGCGAGGAGTACGCCCATCGAGCGTCAAATTCCAGCGACTACCTTCTCGCCGGGCTCATCACCTGCACTCACTGCGGCAAGCGCTACATCGGCACCGCCGCGCACGGCAACAAGTACCGCTATCGCTACTACACCTGCTTCTCCCGCCACCGCTACGGCACCGCCACCTGCCCCGCCGAGCGGCTCCCCGCCGACCAGCTCGAAAGCGAAGTGCGCGGCGCGCTGCTGCGCACCATCTCCCGTCACGACCTCCTCGACGCCGCGCTCGCCGCCGGCCTCGCCCGTTCCGGGGCCAAACGCCGACAGGACCAAGACGAGCTGGGCGTCGTCGATGCCGAGCTGGCCAAGGCCGAAGAAGCCATCGAGCGGTACTTCCTCGCCTTCGAAGCCGGCACCCTGTCTGAGACCACCTGCGGGCAACGCGTCCAGACCCTCGGCGGAAAGATCGCCACCCTCCAAGCTCGCCAGGGCGAGCTGGCCTCGCTACTCGAAGCCGAGCGGGAGCCCACCGTCACCCAAGCGCACCTCGACGAGCTCCGCTGCCACGTCGTCGACACCATCGAGCACGGCGACCCCGAAGCCCAGAAAGGTCTCCTTCAAGCGCTGGTTGCCCGAATTGAGGTCGAAAGCCGTGCGTCAGTGCGCCCGTACTTCCGAGTGCCGCTCGATGGAGGTGGCCTGACGGGACCGAACCCCTCCGACATCGGAAAGGTTCGACCACCGTCAGGGTCGGCGCCCCCGGCAGGACTCGAACCTGCGCACCCGGCTCCGGAGGCCGATGCTCTATCCGCTGAGCTACGGGGGCGGGAGTCGAGGCGAGCACCCGAGCCAGCCCGACGTCGGGCCCACTGTAGTGCCCCACGATGCGCGCCCCCCCACGATACGCCCCAGTCCGGGCGGCCGGCGTGATCGCAACGGGAGGTTCCCCGGCCCGGTGAGCGGCTGCAACCCTCCGGGATCCCCGATCGGCTGGCCTCCAGGCTGCCGGCCGACGACACTGGCATGATGGGACTCTACGAGCAGCAGGTGCTTCCCCGGATCATCGGCGTCGTGCTGTCCGGGCGGGAGTGCACCCGGCTACGGGCGCAGGTGGCCGCTGGGCTCGAAGGCGACGTGTTGGAGGTCGGCTTCGGCTCGGGAGCAAACGTCCCGCACCTTCCCGCCGGGGTCAAGCAGCTGCGTGCCGTCGATCCGGCCACCGTCGGGCGGAAGCTGGCAGCCCGGCGGGTGGCCGCCAGCCCGGTGCCGGTCAGCTACGTCGGTCTCGACGGGGAAGACCTGCCGCTCGGCGACGCCAGCGTCGACCACGTCCTGAGCACCTGGACGCTATGCACCATCCCAGACGTCGGGCAGGCCCTGAGGGAGATCCGCCGGGTGCTCCGGCCAGGGGGAACCCTGCGGTTCGTGGAGCACGGGCGGTCGGACCGTCCGAGCATCGCCCGGTGGCAGGACCGGATCACCCCCCTGCAGCGCCGGATAGCAGGGGGCTGCCATCTGAACCGGTCGATCGACACGCTGATCGTCGACGCCGGACTGACGCTGACCCGGCTGGAGCACCCCCGACTGCCCGGACCGGAGATCTTCGGCTACCTGTTCGAGGGCGTCGCCACCAAGACCTGAGCGGGCACCACCGCTCCTTCGCCCTTCGGCACGACTTCACACGCGGCCCTTCGGCACGACTTCACGCGATGGCAACAGGCCGGCAACGCGGCGGACTCGCAGCAGCTCTAGACCATTCCGCATGCCCACCGAACACCGCATGCCCACCGAACACCGCATGCCCACCGAACACCGCGCCCTGCGATGCTCGCCGGTCGGCCGACGCACCGGGGGCAGGGCATGGTGCTGAAGGAGGCGGAACCGGTCACCCTCCCCTATGCGGTCGGCTCCGGCTACGACGAGATGCTGGCGAGCGACGGCACGCCGCGGCCTCTCGCCAAGGCGGCGTGGAGCGACCTGTCGGCCCTCGGCCCCGATGAGCTCTCAGCCCGCCAGCATGCTGCCGAGCGCGTGCTGCTCGGAGTCGGAGTCACCTTCCAGGTCGGGGAGGCCGGCTCGTCGATCGACCGCACCTGGCCCTTCGACGTCATCCCCCGGATCGTTCCCCACCCCGAGTGGGTCGTCGTCGAGCAGGGCATCACCCAGCGCCACCGGGCGCTCGACCGGTTCCTCGACGACGTCTACCACGAGCAGCGGGCGGTGCGGGAAGGGGTGGTGCCCGCCGAGCTGGTGATGGGATCTCCCAACTTCCGGCCCGAGTGCATGGGGGTGGACCCACCCGGCAGGACTTGGGCGCACATCTGCGGCAGCGATCTCGTCCGCGACGGCGACGGCACGTTCTTCGTCCTGGAGGACAACCTGAGGGTCCCCTCGGGCGTGTCGTACCTCCTGGAGAACCGCATGATCTCGAAGCGGGTGCTGCCCGAGCTGTTCCGGTCTTCGAGCATCGAGCCGGTCGACCCGTACATCGGCCGGCTGGGAGCCATGCTGGCATCGGTCTCGCCCCGCTCTGGGCCCCCCACCGTGGTCGTCCTCACGCCCGGAGCACATAACGCCGCGTACTTCGAGCACGCCTTCCTCGCACAGCAGCTGGGCGTGGAGCTGGTCGAAGGCGGTGACCTCGTGGTCGACGACGACGACACCGTGTCGATGCGCACGGTGGGCGGGCTCGAGCGCGTCGACGTGATCTACCGCCGCATCGACGACCTCTTCCTCGATCCGGAGGTCTTCCGCCGTGACTCGCTGATCGGTGTCGCCGGGCTCATGCGCGCCTGGCGGTCAGGTCGGGTGGCCATCGTCAACGCTCCCGGCTCCGGGGTCGCCGACGACAAGGCCGTCTACCCGTACGTGCCGGAGCTCGTCCGCTTCTTCCTCGGTGAGGAGCCGATCCTCCCCACCGTGCCGACCTGGGGGTGCAGCGACGACGAGGGCCGTCGTTTCGTGCTGGACAACCTGGGCTCGCTGGTGGTGAAGCCGTCCAACGAGTCGGGCGGCTACGGGGTCGTCATCGGCCCCCATGCCGGTCGGGAGGCGCTGGCTCGAGTCGCCTCGCGGATCGAGCGTCACCCCCGGGGGTGGGTGGCGCAACCAGTGCTGGCCCTGTCGACAGCACCGACCCTGTGCGACGGGCAGGTGGTGCCTCGCCACGTGGACCTGCGTCCGTTCTCGCTGCTCGGACCTGACGGCTCGTACGTCACCCGCGGTGGACTGACCAGGGTGGCCCTGCAGGAGGATTCGCTCATCGTCAACTCCTCGCAGGGTGGCGGCAGCAAGGACACCTGGGTGGTGCGTGAAACCATCGCTTCCGAGCCACCCTGGCTGGCGGGCAGCCCCCCGCAGGGGGTGACGCCGTCGCGGGACGTGCCCACGCCGGCGGTGCCGACCGCCGGACCCCGCGCCGTGCACCACGAGCAGTAGGAGGCAGCGAGCACTGCCAGGCAGCGAGCAGCACCGCCTGATGGATCCGCCGGAGGCCGGAGAGGAGAGCCCCATGCTGTTGACCAGGATGGCCAGTGCCGTGTATCGGTCGGGCCGCGCCCTCGAGCGCGCCGACAACCTGGCGCGCGTCATCCGCGTGCACGGCGATGCGCACGTCGACATGCCCGTCGGGGAGGACGTCGGGTGGCGCCCGCTGCTGGCCATCGCCGGCGCAGAGCTCGCCTTCGCCGGCCGCCACGGAGCCGACCACGGCGTCCCCGCCGGACCAGCCGGCGCGACCCCGGGCTCCGCCGAGACGCGGGTGATGGAGTTCCTGCTGCACGACCCGGGAAACCGCAGCTCCATCCTCGCCATCGTCTCCGGCGCCCGGGACGACTTGCGCACCGCCCGGCCGGTCGTCCCGCGCGAAGCGTGGGAGGTGGCCAACGACCTGTGGGTCGAGCTGGTCGACCGGCGTGACGAGGTGCACGACCGGCGCGGACGCGCCGACTGGCTCCGCCGGGTCGTCGCCAGCTGCCAGCACCTCAACGGGGTGCTGTGGACGACGATGCGGCGCGACGAGGCGCTGGCCTTCTACACGATCGGTCAGTCGCTCGAGCGGGTGGCGGTGACGGCGCGGGTCCTCGAAGTACGCGCCGACAGCCTCCTGCCCGGCTCAGGCGAGCAGCCGGGGACCGACCCGTACGACGAGGCCCGGTGGATGGCGGTGCTCCGCTCGCTGGCCGCCTACCAGCCGTTCCGGCGCGCCATGCCGGCCCGGGCGGACGACGGGTCGACGCTGCGCTTCTTGTTGCAGGACGACCGGTTCCCCCGGGCGGTCGCCGCATGCCTGGGGGAGGTACGGGCCCTGGTGAAAGGGCTGCCGGACAACGAGGCGGTGATGGCGGCCTGCAGCGAGGCGGCGTTGGTGGTGGCCGACGCCCCCCTCAGCCGGATGACGGCCGAGGGGCTCCGGCGACTGGCGGCAGACTTGCAGCGTGCGGTAAAGGTCGTGGATGCCGATCTGGACACTACGTACTTCGGCAGCACGGCGTACTTCGGCAGCACGGCGGCAGCTTCCCCGGCGGCAGCTTCCCCGGCGGCAGCTTCCCCGGCGGCAGCTTCCCCGGCAACCGCTCCCCCGGCAACCGCTCCCCCGGCGGCAGCTTCCCCGATGACCGGCCCGGCGACGCGGCCATCGGCCCGCCGGCCGATGCCGGGACCGCCAGGCGGCGAGCGTTGCCGGCTGCAGGCGACCGAGCGCCGCTACCGGATCGTCCACCGCACCACCTACCACTACGACCACCCGGCTGCCCAGGCGTTCAACGCGGCGAAGCTGCGGCCCCGCGACACCGGCAGGCAGCGC
>JAJYAB010000167.1 GCA_021779775.1 Actinomycetes bacterium | reverse complement strand
AGACAAAATCGGTGACCACACCTGTCAGCCACCGCCAGCATTTCATCCGTCGTTGGTGACCGCCAGGTCATGGGAACTCAACAGGATCGGGGTCGTGTTGGGTATTGCCGGCATCATCAGTTGGTCATTTCCGGCGCCCTGTCCTGGCTGATACCGACCGCGGCGAGAAGCCGGCGGCCCGCTTCGTCCCAGTCTGCTGCGCCGAGGTCGTGGAGATCCCAGATTTGCTGTAGCGGGTGGGCAAGAGGCTGCGAGTCGCTGCCGTCGATCTCCCAGGGCTCGAGCAGGGTTCCGTCACTTACGGCTCGGATGACGATGGTGGCGTCGCCCTTTCATCGGCATCCCCACGCAGGAAGCGGCATCCCCACGCAGGAAGATCGGGAGATGAACGAGGCAGCCCACGACGGCCGGGTGGAGAGCTGGAGACCGTGTGGCGCTGCTTCAACCGATCCTCAGTCCTTGGTCAAGTGGTACGGGACTCTCGCCACGTCGACGGTGCTCCGACGGCGGAGCACGTCGGCCAGGATCGCTCCGCGTTGGTTCTGCAGCAGCCGGTGCCGCCACTTCCGGGGCTCCACCTCGGGGATCATGACCATCACGTCCCGGTCGCGCATCTCCGGTGAGCCGAGATAGGAAAGCACGGGCGTGGCGATGGAGCGGGAGCTCGCGTGGAGGACGACGAGCGGGACCCCGGGACCCCAGCGGTCCCAGTCCGACTGGAGCGCTGCAGCGCGCTCCTCTTCCAACTGGACGCTGACCGCCACCACGTCGTGACCCAACGAGAGCGCGGTGCCGAGCGCGGACTCGGTCATGCGCGAGACGGCGACGACCATCACCACGATCAGGCTGTCGTGAACCTGCGGGATCCCCGGGGTCGACCCGAGACCCAGCTCGGCGCCCACATCGTCGTAGTACTTGGCGATCCGGGAGAACAGCAGGATCATCCCGGGGATGGCGATCACCACCACCCAGGCGCCTCCCGTGAACTTGGTCACCAGGAAGATGACCGTGGCCACCGCCGTCATCGCCGCACCGGTCCCGTTGAGCGCAGCCCGGGCCCACCAGCGCGGGGGTCTCTGCCGTATCCAGTGTCGCACGAGGCCGGTCTGGGAGAGGGTGAAGCCGGTGAACACCCCGATGGCGTAGAGCGGAATGAGCGAGCTCGTGTTGGCGTTGACCGCTATGAGCAGCACCCCGGCCAACACCGCCAGGGTGACGACGCCGTAGCGGTAGACGGGCCGGTCGGCTCTAAGCCCGAACACGTGCGGCACCAGGTTGTCCCGAGCCAAGAGGCTCGCCAGCACAGGCAGGCCTCCGAAGGAGGTGTTCGCGGCGAGTGCCAGGATCACCGTGGTCGACAGGTCAACCACGTAGTAGACGGCCCCTCTGCCCACCGAAGCGCCGGTGATCTGACTGAGCACGGTCTGGTTTCCCTCTGGGCCGATGTGGAAGCGGACCGTGAGGAACGCGAGGCCCAGCAACATCGTGCCGAGGACCCCCCCGAGGATCACCTCGGTGCGCATCGCCCGGCGAGCGCTCGGGGCACGGAAAGCCGGCACGTCGTTGGCGATGGCCTCGACGCCGGTCAGGGCGCTACATCCCGCCGCGAACGCCTTGAGAAGCAGCAGGATCCCGACAGCTGCCGCCGCCTTGGGCACGAAGGCAGGGTGGATCCCGGCGTTGGCCGCTGGATGGGAACGGGAGAGCCCGGCGAAGATGACGACGTAGATCCCGGCGATGAACACCGCCGTCGGCAACAGGAACGTCCGGGCGCTCGTGGCGATGCCGCGCAGGTTAAGCGCCGTCAAGAACACCAGGATCCCGAGGGAGATGACGAGGCTGTCCGGGCTCAGGGTCGGGAACGCCGACACCAGTGCCGCAACCCCCGCAGAGATCGACACGGCGACAGTCAGGACATAGTCGACGACCAGCGACGCGCCGGCCAGATGGCTGGCCCGAGCCCCCAGATGGGCCTTGGAGACGGCATAGCAGCCACCTCCCTCGGGAAAAGCCTCGATCACCTGGCGGTACGAGAACACTAAGATGACGAGGAGGACGACGATGGCGATGGTGATCGGCTCGATCTTCGCCAACGCTCCCGCGCCGGCTGTCGCCAGCACCGCGAGCATGGCTTCGGGCCCGTAGGCCACCGAGCTGATGGCATCGAGCGACAGGGCCGGGATTCCCTCGATGCTCGTGATCTGCCCCCGACCGGAGTCCTCCCCGCCAGTGGTCACGGCGTCGTCCGTCCCAGCCGCCGTCGCTGCGCCACGTGCTCGCCCGCCGCTCCCCGTCACTACCCTGGCACCAGAAAATGAGACCGCACAGGGGGATCCTGGCACAGCCCACCTACCAGCTCTCGGTCGGCGGGAGCGCGGTCCCACCGGCTGCGTCCTGGATCTCCGTAGCATGGGCGTTGCCTGCCCGCGGCGGCTCGTGGAGCTGGGTCTGCCCGTCAGGGGCTGGCGAGACGTTCGCCGTGGGAGTGGGGCGCGCCGATGAGACCCGAGCAAGCGCTTCGTTGCGGCGCCGGTCCATGGACCCAGACAGCTGATCCCATTCCTTAGCGTCGAGAACCCCGAGAAGCGTCTTCATGCGACCGAGGAGACGGTCTGCGTCGCCACGGTAGCGCTCGGCGATGGCGCCCATGACGAAGACCGTGTGGCGTGAGAGCGTGGCATAGCGACGCTCCTCGGTGGCAAGGCCGAGGAGCGTCTTCGTGGCGACCTCGGCATCCTGCATGGATCCGAGCTGGTCCTGCAGGCGGGCGAGCTGGCGGACAAACCTGGTCGTGCGGGCGCCGTAGAGGTCCGAGGTGAGCTCCAAAGAGTACCGGAGACGCTTGGCGCGGATCCGGAGGCGGTGGTAGTCGGTGGCCTTGCCGGTCCTTCGGGCCCGGCGGGCTGACCGAACGACGGCTCGGTGCCGCGCCTCGACGAGCTGGGGCACGGCCACAGTGGCGGGGGTCCGTGCAGAGGCCAAGCGTGGGGACGCACGCACGTGACAGAGGGAGGTGAGGTCGGCGACCAGACGCTCCCAGCGGGTGGAGTCGAGAACGTCGAGGAGGACGGTCCGGCGTTCCTCACGGTCGGCGACGAGGCGCGTCCTGAACTCGACGAGCACGCTGCCCTTGGAACCGGGGTCGTCCTGCCAGAACTCGGCCCAGTGGTCCATCTCGTCGATTCGAGCGATCTGCACGTCGAGGTCGCGGACACCGCCAAGGACACCGGCGAGCCATCGGAGCTCGTCTCGAATCATCACAGCGCGAGGCGGAAGGACGTCGGTGAAGAGACCGAGCGCTGCTCGAAGCCGCCGCGTGGCCACGCGCATGTCGTGGAGCTCTTCGATGTCCTCTCCCAGCCGAGTTCCCGGCTCGCAACGAAGGAGCTCTGCGAGATTACGTCTGATGGCGACGAGCGCGAGCTCGTGCATGCTCGAGCTCGGACCGGCTTCAATCGGGCCAAGCTCGGATGGGCCGGGGATGGTGGCACCGAGAGCGAGGAGGCCGGCCTCGAACTTCGAGAGCGTCGCTGGCTGGAGGCCACACGAGCTTCGGAGCTGCGCGACGAGCGGTTCGAGGGAACGGACCCAGGACGGCTTGACCTCGACTTCGATCCGGCGGAGGTGCACACGGGTCTCTGAGCCCCTGGAGACGATCCGGGTGTCGTCGAGCGCTATCTCGCCTACCTCGAGATCACCAGAGAGGAGCGTGTACGGGCGGCGTCTGGTCCGGACCTCGAACACCTCCCTGAGCTCCCGCTTCCCAGCAACGGCCCGGATCCGCCGGCCCACAGGGCCCGTGAGATCCAGGCTGCTCGGATCTCCACCAGGAAGATCCTGGGTGATCTCGAGGCGCCGGCGGAGGCCAGTCTCACCAGCAGGGGACATGTCCTTCAGGGTGGCCTCGTTGCCGCGTCCCCGGCTCCGCGTCCGTAAGACGAACCCTGCCCGGCCCACTCGCCAGTCGACGGTATCGAGATAACGGTCGACCATGCGGCGGTCTTCCTGCGCGACGGCAACCACCCCGTGCGAGGTCGGCCCCAAGCCCGTCCGGGCGGGCTCGGCGAGCCAACGTTCGACCGGCCGGAGATCCAGGGCATCGAACTGCCACTCGACCTCGAGCTGGTCGGCGGACACTCCGCTGCGAGGCACTCCGCTGCGAGGCCGGATCGCGTCGGGCACACCATAAAGCTACTGCCGACCAACTCGAGCTCGCCCCGCCCCGAGCGTGACGGAACCGGAACAGTGATTCCCGGGAATGCACCGTTTCGAGCACGACCATCGATAGCCTCGCGAACGTGGGAACGCGAACGAGCCAGGCGATCGCGCTTGCGGATACTCGGCCTTCGCAGGGCGGGCTGGTAAGGGCGGCGGGAGGCATCGTGACCCGGCAGAGCGCCGAGGGGCGGCGCGAGATCGTCGTCGTGCATCGACCGGCTCGTGAGGACTGGTCGCTTCCGAAGGGAAAGCTCGAGCCCGGAGAAACCTTCGAGGAGGCGGCCCTTCGCGAGGTCCGCGAGGAGACGGGTCTCGACTGCCTGCTCGGTCGGTTCGTCAGTCACACCGAGTACCGCGACCGGAAGAACCGCCCGAAGATCGTCGCCTACTGGGCCATGGACGTGGCGGGAGGTTCGTTCGTGGTGAACGAGGAAGTCGACGAGCTTCGTTGGGTGGAGCTTGGACAGGCCTGGTCGTTGCTCAGCTACGAGCGTGATCGGGCGCTGCTGATCGTGCTCGAGACCATCGACGAGGTCGCGCCAGAAGGCGGCACGGCGTGAGCGCCCGAGTCCGACCCGCGGTGCAGGGCCGCCGGAAAGATCGAAGTCGCCGCTGTCGCTAGCGCGCCGGAGGATCTGGCGTGCCTGCCGCAGCGCCGGACCGAACCGCCCGTGCGCAGAGTTCATCGTGCGGTGCCATGGCGCACACGCGCCGTTCACCTTCGATCGGTACGGTGCGCTCCATAGCTTGCAGATCTGCATCGCTGCCCCCCCCCTCGTCGCCCCCGGGGCCGCCCCGGAGGCGGTGGA
>JAJYAB010000166.1 GCA_021779775.1 Actinomycetes bacterium | reverse complement strand
CAGGGCCGCGAGGTGCACGCGCTGGTTCCGCCGCGCGGCTCGGTGGCTGCTGCCGTGCAGGCCGCGGTGCCCGACGCGCTGGTCGCCGCAGCCGGGCACCACCTGCCGGCGTCCGGCCTCGCCGACCTGGCAGCGGTGCTGGAGGCCGACGTCCTCGTGTGCTCCGACCACCCCACGGCGACCGCTACGACCATGGCGCTGCTCGGCGCCGTGCCCGGGCTGCGGCCGCTCGATGCGGGCAGCCTCGCCTCGGCAGCCGCCGTCGAGGCGTTCACCGCCGTGCTGGTCACGCTGAACATCCGGTACAAGGCCCACAGCACCCTCCGCCTGGCCGGGCTGGGCGACGAGGCGGGTCTGCTCTCCTCACCGTCATGATCTGCCTGTCATGATCTGCCTGTACGACACCGCCCGGCGGGCGGTGGTCCCGTTCGAGCCCGGTCCGGTGGTCTCCCTCTACGTGTGCGGCATCACGCCGTACGACGCGGCACACCTCGGCCATGCGGCGGTGTACCTGACGTTCGACGTCCTGCAGCGGCGGCTGGCCGACCTCGGCCACGAGCTGCGGTGCGTGCGCAACGTCACCGACGTCGACGACGACATCTTGCGCAAGGCACGCCAGCTGGGCGTGCACTACCTCGACCTGGCGGCCCAGGAGATGGCCCGCTTTGACGGCGACATGGCGGCACTGGGGCTGCTGCCGGTGTTCAGCGAGCCCCGGGCCACCTCGGCCATCCCGGAGATCCTGTCGATCGTCGGCACCCTGCTCGACGCCGGGCACGCCTACTGCTCGAACGGCGGCGTCTACTTCGACGTCACGACCTTCGCACGGTTCGGCCAGGTCAGCCACCTCCCGGCCGACACCATGTCGCAGCTGGCCGCCGAGCGCGGCGGCAACCCCGGCGACCCGGCCAAGCGGCATCCGCTCGACTTCGTGCTGTGGCAGCCCTCGGCGCCGGGCGAGCCGTCGTGGGAGTCGCGCTGGGGGCCAGGGCGGCCAGGCTGGCACGTCGAATGCTCGGCGCTGGCCATGCGCGAGCTCGGGCCGACCGTCGACCTGCACGGCGGAGGTAGCGACCTGGTCTTTCCCCACCACGAGTGCGAAGCGGCCCAGTCCGAGGCGGTCACCGGCACGACTTTTGCCCGGCACTGGCTCCACGTCGGCATGGTCGGGCTCGACGGCACCAAGATGTCCAAGTCGCTCGGCAATCTCGTCTTCGTCGGCGACCTGCTCGAGCGGCACGAGCCGGCAGCCGTCCGGCTGGCCCTGCTCGCCCACCACTATCGCAGCGACTGGGACTGGACCGAGGCCGACCTGTCAGAGGCGACCAGCCGCCTCCAGCGCTGGCGGTCGGCGGCGGCGCAGTCGCTTGCGGGACGAGGCGACAGTGATCCGACCGGAGCGGCGCTGCATGCCGTGCGACGTCATCTCGACGACGACCTCGACTGCCCGGCAGCGCTGATTACCCTGGACGAGCTGGCCGGCCAGGGGATCCCCGTCACGGCCGGGGCAGCCCTGCTGGGCATTACCCTCTGACACCCCAGCCCCAGCATCCCAGCCCCAGCACCCCAGCGAGGTTCCCATGGCAGGCGACGTCACGGTCCGGCTCCCCGACGGCTCGAGCAAGACGCTGGCCGGGGGGACGACAGCCCACCAGCTTGCCCAGTCGATCGGGCCCCGCCTGGCCAAGGCGGCCGTGGCAGCCACCGTCGACGGGGTCGAGTTCGACCTCGACCGGCCGCTCCCTGATGGGGCTGAGGTCGCGCTCGTCACCGCGGACAGCGAGGCCGGTCGGGCGGTGCTGCGCCACTCGACGGCCCACGTCCTCGCCCAGGCGGTCACCGACCTGTGGCCGGGCGCCCACTACGCCATCGGGCCGTCTATCGCCGAGGGCTTCTACTACGACTTTGCGCTGCCCGGCGGCGCCCATTTCTCCGACGCCGACCTGGCACGGATCGACGCCCGGATGCGCGCCATCATTGCCCAGGACCAACCGTTCACCCGGGAGGAGCACAGCATCGAGGAGGGCCTGACCCTGTTCGCCGACCAGCCGTACAAGGCCGAGATCATCGAGCGTGTGGGGGCCGACCACGAGCTGAGCGAGGTGGCCAGCGGCGACCTGGCGCCCGGAACGTCGGGCGTGAGCGTGTACCGGAACACCGAGGGCTTCGTCGACCTGTGCCGCGGCCCGCATGTCCCCTCCACTGGCCGGCTCGGCCACTTCGCCCTCCTGCGGGTGGCCGGCGCGTACTGGCGAGGCGACGAGCACCGGCCGCAGCTCCAGCGCATCTACGGCACCGCGTGGGAGTCGGCCAAGGCACTGACCGAGCACCTGCACCGGCTCGAAGAGGCGGAGCGCCGCGACCATCGACGCCTCGGGGCGGAGCTCGACCTCTTCTCGTTCCCCGCGGAGGTCGGACCGGGTCTTGCCCTGTTCCATCCGAAAGGCGGGTTGGTGCGGCGCCTGATGGAGGACTACTCCCGCCAACGGCACGACGAGGCCGGGTACCAGTTCGTCACCAGCCCCCACATCACCAAGGCCGATCTTTTCGAGACGTCGGGCCACCTCGACTGGTTCGCCGACGGCATGTACCCGCCGATGGAGCTCGACGACGGTCAGAAGTACTACCTGAAGCCGATGAACTGCCCGTTCCACATCCTCGTGTACCGGAGCCGGCAACGTTCGTACCGGGAGCTGCCGATGCGGCTCTTCGAGCTCGGCACGGTGTACCGCTACGAGAAGTCGGGTGTGGTCCACGGCCTCACCCGGGTGCGGGGCATGACCCAGGACGACGCGCACATCTTCTGCACCCGGGAGCAGATGGCAGCGGAGCTGCAGTCGATCCTCGGCTTCGTGCTCGCGCTCCTGCGCGAGTACGGGCTCGACGACTTCTACCTCGAGCTGTCCACCAAGCCGCCGGGCAAGGCCATCGGATCCGACGAGGACTGGGCCGAGGCGACCGACGTCCTGCGGTCCGTGGCTGGCGACATGGGTCTGCGGCTCGAGCTCGACGAAGGCGGGGGTGCGTTCTACGGGCCGAAGGTCTCCGTGCAGGCCGGTGACGCCATCGGCCGCTACTGGCAGATGTCGACGGTGCAGCTCGACTTCCAGCTGCCGCAGCGCTTCGGCCTCGAGTACGTGGGAGCCGACAATGCCCGTCACCGTCCGGTTATGGTCCACCGGGTGCTCTTCGGGACGGTCGAGCGCTTCTTCGCTGTCTTGCTCGAGCACTTCGCCGGGGCGCTTCCCACCTGGCTGTCGCCGGTTCAGGCGGTGGTGCTACCGGTGCGCAGCGAGAACCAGCTGTATGCCGACCAGGTCGTGGAAGCGCTGCGTGGCGCCGGACTCCGGGCACAATGCGACCCGGCCGACGACAAGCTGGGCGCTCGGGTCCGGCGCCACAAGCTCGACAAGGTCCCGTATGTCCTGGTGGTCGGCGACGACGACGTGGCGTCCGGTACCGTCGGGGTCAACCGGCGCGGCGCCGGGCGGGCGGAGCGGGGGGTGGCGGTCGGTGCCGTGGTCGACATGCTGGTGCGCCAGGTGGCCGAGCACCGTCTTCCGGAGCAGGCCCCGGGTGACAGGGCCCCGGGTGACAGGGCCCCGGGTGACAGGGCCCCGGACGGGGGGGTCGGACGGTGAGCCTCGACAACCTGTGGGCGGGTTGGCGTCACGAGTACGTGGCGTCGGCCACCGAGGCGGAGCGCATCGGTGACGCCGAGGGGTGCGTCTTCTGCAGGTTGGCCCACAGCGGCGAGCCGGACGCCGGCAACGGCATCGTGTGGCGCGGGCCGCTGGCGTTCGCCGTGCTGAACGCCTACCCGTACTCGAGCGGCCACCTGCTGGTGCTCCCGGTGCGCCACGTCGCCGACCTCGTCGATCTGGCAGCCCACGAGCGTAGCGCCCTGTGGGCGACCGCCGAAGCGGGCATCGCGGCCCTGACCACGGCATACCGTCCCGACGGGTTGAACCTGGGAGCGAACCTCGGACGGGCGGCGGGCGCCGGGATCCCACGCCACCTCCATCTGCACGTCCTGCCGAGGTGGAGCGGGGACACGAACTTCATGACTGCGGTCGCCGGAGTCCGCGTGATGCCGGAGCCGCTGCCGACGTCGTGGCGGCGCTTGCACGACGCCTGGCCAGCCACCTGACTGGGCACCGGGGCCGGCTAGGTCCCGGCTGGGCCAGGGAAGAGCAGAGCGCTCAGGTCTACGACGCCTGCCCGATCTTGGCAGCCAGGTGGGCCGGCACCACGTCGTAGTGGTCGTGGGCGGCGTGGAACCTGCCCCGTCCACCGGTCAACGAGCGGAGGTCGACGGCGTAGCGCTGGATCTCCGCCGTCGGCACCAGCGCCACGATGCGCTGCGAACCATTGGGGAGCGGGTCGGTCCCCTGCACGCGGCCGCGCCGGCTGTTCAGGTCGCCCAGCACGTCGCCCTGCAGGGCCGCGGGCACCGTCACCTGGAGGAGGCTGAGCGGCTCCAGCACCACGGGCCCGGCGTCGGCGAGGGCCTGGCGCAACGCCAGGGCACCGGCCATCTTGAACGACATCTCCGACGAGTCCACCGCATGGAACTTGCCGTCGAGGCATGTCACCTCCACGTCGACGACCGGGAACCCGAGGTCTGCGCCCTGCTGCATGGCTTCGACGACCCCGCGCTCGACAGCGGGGACGTACTGCCGGGGGATGGCACCGCCCACCACCTGGTCGACGAAGCGAAACCCGTCTCCCCGTGGGAGGGGGTCGATCTGGATGGTCGCCACACCGAACTGGCCGTGCCCCCCCGTCTGCTTCTTGTACCTGCCTTCGGCCCGGGCGGATCTCGTGATGGTCTGGCGGTACGCCACGGCCACGTCGTGGGTCTCCACGTCCACGCCGAACTTGCGGTGCAGCCGTTCGCAGGTCACGGCCAGGTGGGTCTCCCCGGTGCCTGCCAGCACCGTCTGGTGGGTCTCGTCGTCCCTGCGGACCGTGAGCGCGGGGTCTTCCTCCTGCAGGCGGTGCAGGCTGGTCATCAGCTTGTCCTCGTC
>JAJYAB010000165.1 GCA_021779775.1 Actinomycetes bacterium | reverse complement strand
CGCCTCCGGACAGCATGAGCGCTACCGAGGCGACTGCCAGCTCGGCGATGGGAGGCAGCCGGCGGTCGGCGACCGACGGCACCGGTGCGGGACCGCTGCGCTGCACCGTCTGCTGGCTGCTCGTATCAGCGGTCATGTGGTGGCGATCCTGGTCATGATCACCAGCGTGGCGACCTGCATCGCCCCGGTGATGCCGGCGGTGAAGATGAAGCGGCGCATGAGGCGACCGATCACCTCGCCGTTGGGCTCGGGCTTCTTCAGCTCGAAGAGGACGGCGATGTTCGCCGGCTCGAGGAGGCCGAGGGCGACGACCGCCATGACCGCCACCACGATCATCGAGGCGACGACCCAGCCGTGGTGCGAGTAGCTCGACAGGAGGTAGCCCTTGTGACGGGCCAGCTGCCATCCTCCCGCCAGGGTGCAGATCACGAGCGTCGGCATGATGAGGACCATCTTCGGCATGAACCGGATGGTGAACTCGGTGCGCGCCGGGATCGACAGCCGGCCCAAGATGGGCCCGATCACGAACCCGAGGAACAAGTCGAGCGCCGTCCACATCCCCCCGCCGACGACATGGAAGAAGTCGATGGCCCACAGCCGGTTGGTGGCGATGGTGACGACCAGCCCGACGATGGCCACTGCCACGATCGGCAGCCCCCGGAGCGGCACGACCTGGAAGGCCCGGGGGGATATCCCCCCCGTGGCCTCCTCGGTCGGGGCCACCATCGGGGCACCGATGCTCAGATCCGTCATGAGGATCGCTCCTGCGCCGTCTTCGGGATTGACGTCACATCGCCTTGGGGGCCATGGGGGCCATGGGGGAAGTCATGTCCACCACCGGTGCATTGAGGTGCTTCCCGCCCATCGACCCGAGGAACGGCGCGTCGCCGAAGCTGAACACCCCGCCGTCGGCCCCCACGAGCCAGTAGCCCATGCCGTCGGGAGTCGGGGAAATGTCGACCACAGGGGCGTTCAAATGCATGGAGCCCGCCGAGCCGAAGAAGCCGGCGTCGCCGAAGGCGAACACCCCGCCGTCGGCCCCCACGAGCCAGTAGCCCATGCCGTCGGGAGTGGCCATCAGATCCACCACGGGGGCATTCAGGTGTTGCCCGCCCATCGACCCGAAGAACCGCGCGTCGCCGAAGGCGAACACCCCGCCGTCGGCCCCCACGAGCCAGTAGCCCATGCCGTCGGGAGTCGAGGTCATGCCCACGATCGGCTGGGCGAGGGCGATGCCGCCCGCCGAGCCGAAGAAGCCGGCGTCGCCGAAGTTGATCGTCGCGCCGTGGGCCCCCACGAGCCAGTAGCCCTTGCCGTCGGGAGTCGAGGTCATGCCCACGATCGGCTGGTTCAGGGCGGTGCCGCCCAGCGATCCGTAGAAGCCGGCGTCGCCGAAGGCGAACACCCCGCCGTCTTTGGCCACGAGCCAGTAGCCGAGGTTGTCAGGCGTGTTCACGGTGCCGACCACCGGGGCGTTGAGGTGGGTGCCACCCAGCGATCCGTAGTAGGGCAGCCCGAAGCTGAACACCCCGCCGTCGCCTCCGGCCAGGCGGTAGCCGGGTGCGACCGACACGCTGGCGATCATCCCCATGTCGTCGTGGAGCAGGCAACGGTACGAGAACGTGCCCGGCTGGGTGAAGGTGAGCGCGTAGGACTGGAATGGAGCCATGACGCCGGAGTTGACATAGGAGGTGCCGTTCTCCTGGCTCCCCCCGGCCGGAGCCGCCGCCTGGGGGCTCGGGAACGGGGGTGGGGACTGGCCGGGAGCCAGGAAGCTGACCGTGTGGATCTCCTGGGGGGCCAGCTGGGTCCAGACCACCTGGTCCCCGACATGGACGTTCAGCGAAGCCGGCAGGAAGCGCATGACCGAGGCGTCGTGGTAGACGACGTTGCCGCAGGCCACCGGCGTGGCTCCCGAACTTGTCGTCATGTCCGGCCCGTTATGGACGTTGACGAACCAGCCGGCCTCGGGGATGCCGGTGCCGAGCGGGACGGTCACGGTGGTCGTCTCGGTCGCGTTGCCACTGGCGTCGGCCACCAGGTTCGGGAGCGCGAAGGCCACCCCGCCGTCGCTGGTGCAGGTGCCGTTATGGATGTGGGCCGGATGCGTGCTGCCCGCCGGTAGACCGGACACGGTCAGGCTGACCTGCAGGCTCGTCGGGCCGGTTATCGCCAGGGTGGCAGACCCGCTCGCCGTGTAGCCGACCGTGCCAGCGTTCTCGGAGCTGAGGCTCACCGTGTCGGTCTCAGGCGGGCTGACACCGGCGGCCGCGTGCCAGACGGTCGTCCCGTTCGGGCCGGGGCTCGTAGTGGCCTGGAACGCACTGGCCGCCCCTTGGCCGGCAACGAGATCGGCTGATGCCTGGGCCTGGCCGTCGCTCGTGTAGCCGGCCTGGGTCTCCGGGTACGGGGTGCCGGCTGGATTGACGATCACCACGCCCTGCATACCGGCATGGATGTCGCAGATGTAGAGCAGCGTGGCGCTGGTCTGCCCGGCGGGGATCGTCCCCGTCGGGAAGGTCACGCTCATGGTCTGGCCCGGGATGAGGAGCCCCGAGCTGATCGCGGTCCCCGGGGCGGGGAGGCTCGCGCTGTAGCCGGTCACCTGCCCGGACGAGGACACCGTCGTGACGTTCTCCGGGGTGGTGGACGCCGGGCTGCCGGGCTGGGGGGGCTGGGTGCCGTTCAGGAAGGTGACGGTGTGGGGCTCGCTGGCCGCCTGGGTGAAGACGATCGTGTCACCCTCGTCGATCGTGATGACGTTGGGATAGAAGCCCATCCCCTGCACGGACGAGTCGGCGCTGGAGGCACCGACCGACACGTTCCAGGTGGCGGGGCCCGATTGGGCAACCGCCCCTGCCTGTCCGGCCGGGACGACGAAACCCGCCACAGCGAAGGCCACCGTCGCGGGAAGCAGCCACCGGGCACTCCTCTTGGCTCGGGATGCGCACCTCGTCAGCTCTTGCACCGGTATCTCCCTTCCCTGGGCCTTACAGGTTCCCTGGGCTGCTTCTCCGAACAACTTCCCTGGGCCCGACAGGCCCGCTACGACGCTGCAGCTGGTCGATCGGACGCGAAGCTAACCACAAGGTTCGCCCAAATACAACATCCGTCGATGGTGAGCCCCCGCATCGTGACCCCGGCACATGGATGCCCGCACCCGGAGCGACGGCTGCCGGGCATCGGTGGCGGGTACCCGCCGGCGCTCTTAGGCTGCCCGGAGGAGCCCCAGAGGCCGGAGGAGCCCCAGAGGCCGGACGATCCCCAGAGAGGAGCAGGACCATGCGTGCTGCCCAGTTGGTCGACTACGCGGCGCCGATCGAGATCCGCGAGGTCCCGACCCCCGAACCCGGGCCGGGCGAGGTGCTGGTCCGCATCGGCGGGGCCGGGGTGTGCCACTCCGACCTGCACATCATCGGCGGCGACCTCCGCATGCTCCCCACGCTGCCGTGGACGCTCGGCCACGAGAACGCCGGGTGGGTGGACGCGATCGGCCCTGGCGTGGGCGGCATCGACGTCGGCACGCCCGTGGCCGTGTTCGGAGGCTGGGGATGCGGCACGTGCCGCGTCTGCCTGTCCGGTGAGGAGCAGCTCTGCAACGCCTTGGCGTGGAGCGGCATCGGCGCCCCCGGCGGCTATGCGGAGTACCTGCTCGTGCCCGCGGCGCGCCACCTGGTGCCGTTGACGGACCTGGAGCCCGCCGTGGCAGCTCCCCTCACCGACGCGGGTCTCACCCCATACCACGCCGTGCGCCACGCCGTGGCGCGGCTGCGTCCCGGCACCACGGCCGTCGTCATCGGCGTGGGCGGCCTGGGCCATTTCGGCGTGCAGTTCGTCCGCGAGCTCAGCCCGGCCCGGATCGTCGCCGTCGACACCTCCGAGGCCAAGCGCGCCCTGGCGCTCGAGCTCGGTGCCGCTGCCGCGCTCGATCCCGCCACCGACAACGTCGCCGCAGAGGTGCGCCGCCGTGGCGAGGGGGCCGCCGCCGTCTTCGACTTCGTCGGCACGAGCTCCACGCTTGCCCTGGCGGCATCGGTGGTCGGCCGCCAGGGGGTGGTCGTCATCGTGGGCCTGGCCGGCGGATCGCTGCAGTACTCGTTCCTGGGGATGGCAGCCGAGTCGGTGGTGATGGGCAGCGCATGGGGGACCCGCAACGAGCTCGAAGAGGTCCTCGCCCTGGCCGCCGCCGGACGGCTGTCGTCCCACCTGGAGCAGCACCCGCTCGAGGCGGTCGGCGACGTCTTCCACCGGCTCGAGGAAGGTCAGATCCTCGGCCGCGCCGTGCTGGTCCCGTGATCCGTTCCCTGTGGCCGGGGCTGCCGCGTCATGGGAACCGGCGGTCGGCGAACCGCTCGCGGAGATCCTTCTTGGAGAACTTGCCGACCGACGTCTTCGGCACGGCGTCGATGAACACCACGTCGTCGGGGAGCCACCACTTCGCCACCCGCGGCTGGAGCCAGTCCAACACCTGCTGGCGGGTGAGCTCCTGGCCCGGCTCGACCACCACACAGGCGAGGGGCCGCTCCATCCACCGCTCGCTGGGCGCGGCGATCACCGCCGCCTCGGCGACTGCCGGGTGCGCCATGATGTGGTTCTCCAGCTCGACCGACGAGATCCACTCGCCGCCCGACTTGATCAGGTCCTTGGTCCGGTCGACGAGCCGGACGTAGCCGTCGGGGCTGACCGCCGCCACGTCCCCGGTGCGCAGCCACCCGTCCTCGGTGAACGCCGACGCGCCGCTGGGGTCGTTGTAGTACTCGCTCGCCACCCACGGACCGCTGACCTGGATCTCACCGGCGGCCTCGTCGTTCCACGGCAGGGCCTCGCCCGTTACCTCGTCGGCGATGCGCAGATCGACGTTGGGCACCGGCATGCCCTGCGTGGCTCGAACATCGGCGAGCTCCTCGGCGGTGCCGGTCGCCGCGCGAGCGCTCGAGACGCGAGCGAGGCTGGCCAGCGGGCTCGTCTCGGTCATCCCCCACGCCTGCAGGATGGGCACGCCGACCTCGGTGCGGTACGCCTCGGCGAGAGACCTCGGCACGGCTGACCCACCGCACACGATGGTCCGCAGGTGGTGCTGCTGGCCGGCGAGGAG
>JAJYAB010000164.1:4653-5114 GCA_021779775.1 Actinomycetes bacterium | reverse complement strand
TCACGGTGACCGAAGAGGGTGACGAAGTGCAGGTCGCGGCCCGGACCATGCGCCGAGAGACGGCCCAATCGGATGTAGAGGACGACCCTTTTGGAGCTGTGGCTCGTTCGCTGCTCTGGGCTGCGGTCGTTTCGCTGCGTCGACCGCTGGATGGTCGACGCGTCGTCGACGCGTCGACGTTGGCACCGTCGTCACCTCCCCCCGATGTTGCCCGATGATCATGGACCCGTGCGGTCCAACAGCAGGCCTGCGGACGTGTTTCGCAGTGCTCACGTTCAATTCATGGTCCTCACATGACTAATGGCGCACGATGCATCGGCAGACCCGCCAAATCGGTGGATCTGCCTCGGACCAAGGAGGTTCTCGCGATGGAGATCAGAAAGAAGCTGCTCATCGGTGGTGTCCTGGCGCTGCCACTGCTCGGGGTAGGTAGTGCTGCTTATGCCTCGGGGGCGCCACCG
>JAJYAB010000164.1:0-4643 GCA_021779775.1 Actinomycetes bacterium | reverse complement strand
CCCGCCCCCCACTACGTCGGTCTCGACCGGAATGCAAACGATTCCGGGGGGACCCGATGTCGGCACGGCAGATGGTGCGAAGGGCGCTAGCTCCGAAGCCGACACCGGTCCCGATTCGGGTCCCGGCGGTGGCGGCAACACCCAGTCCGGCTCCCAGGCTGGCGGTGTCGACACCGCGGCGAACAACTAGGCCACTCGGCCCATGGGGGGCCGGGCCGTCATCTCCGCCCACGGCCCGCCCCCCCGCGCCTGCCCCAGAGCTTGCACGACGCCCGTCGTGTCGCAGACTGTCAATTCACGATTGATCGACCAGGACCAGAGCCAGCCTGCAGAGAGGATCGGCCGCTCGGTCCGCGCACGGCCCTCTCGGCGCGGGCGGCATCCTCGCCTTAGAGGCACCAGGGGATGGCGCACCCGGCGTCGTGCTCGGCTCGCGATTCGACGGACCTGGTTCGCTCGTCGTCCGCTCTCCACGATCGGGCTGGCCTTGCTGGTCCTCCTCACCCCGCTGTGGTGGTCGTTCGGTTCGGCGGTGACGAACCCGGCGAATGGCTCGCCGGTGGCTGCCGCAGCCGAGTGGGTGCGTGGCCATGGGGGTAGCTCTGTCGTGCGATGGGCGGAGAACCTCTGGTACTCCCACCACGCCCCGCCGGTTGGAGGCCGACCGCCGGCCGGGGCGATCCCCCTACCTTCAGGCGGTCGGATAGGCGGCGGCTCGGGGCGGGTTGCACATCTGCCGATGCCACCCTCGATCGTTCCGCTTGCGTCCCCCGCCGTACCCGGAGAAGGCCAGTGGCATCCGGCAGGGAGACTCGTCCATGGCGTGCCCGCCGTCTACGAAGCGTTCCTGCGCCCCGACCCCGTGCACACGAGCTTGGTGGTGGGCGTGGCCTGGATGGATCCGACTTTGCTCTCGGCGACCCTGTATTCGGGCAGCGTGATCCCCGGCGGTGGCCCCTGGCACTTCACCGCACCGGTTACACCGAGTGCGGCACTGGATCTGGTGGCTGGTTTCAACTCGGGGTTCCGGATGCCCGACGCCGAAGGCGGCTACTACGCGGAGGGACACAGCGTCCTTCCGCTCGTCCCGGGCGACGCCTCGCTTGTCTTCTATGCAGACGGCCGAGTGACGGTGGCCAAGTGGGGCCGGGATGCCACCATGGGACCGGGTGTCACGGCGGTCCGCCAGAACCTCCACCTGCTCGTCGACCACGGTGCCCCCGTGCCCGGGTTACAAGCGAACGACACGACCCAATGGGGGCTCACCCTTGGCAACCACGTGTTCGTGTGGAGGTCCGGCGCGGGGGTGACCCAAAACGGGGCGCTCGTCTACGTGGGTGGCCCCGGCCTGAACATCACCACGCTCGCCGATCTTCTGGTGCGGGTTGGCGCCGTACGGGGCATGGAGCTCGACATCAACACGGACTGGGTGAAGCTCTCCGCCTACTCGCCTCCTTCCGGCCAGCTCGCCTCCGCCGCCAACGGCGCCCCGCTGTTGTCCTCTATGGTCGGGGGAGCCGGCCGTTACTTCACCGACTGGCCCCGGGACTTTGTCACCATGTCGGCCCGGCCCTGAAACGCAGCACCCCGCGACGGACCCTCTTGGGCTGTAGCGGTTCACATCGTCTTCACATCTTTCCCGCGTAGTCTGTAGCATGTGCGACTCCTAGTCGTAGAGGATGACAAGCGCATGGCCGCGCTGCTCAAGCGAGGCCTCGAAGAAGAGGGCCACGCCGTCGACGTGGCCGGGGACGGCCCCGACGGGCTGTGGATGGGCACCGAGAATCCCTATGCCGCCATCGTTCTCGACGTGATGCTGCCGGGATTCGATGGCTTCGAGGTTTCCCGGCGCCTCCGAGCCGCAGGGCGGTGGGTACCGATCCTCCTACTTACTGCCCGTACCGAGATCAAGGACCGGGTCGAGGGGCTCGACGCCGGGGCTGACGACTACCTCGCGAAGCCCTTCAGCTTCGCGGAGCTGTCCGCCCGGCTGCGGGCGCTCACTCGGCGCGGCCAGCCTGAACGGCCGACGGTGTTGAGCGTGGGTGACCTTCGTCTCGACCCGGCGAGCCGGCGGGCCTGGCGCGGCAAGGACGAACTCGACCTGTCCGCCAAGGAGTTCGCCTTGCTGGAGCTCTTCCTCCGCCACCCCGGCGAGGTCTTGACGCGCACCAATATCCTCGACCGCGTGTGGGATTACGCCTATGACGGCGTGTCGAACGTCGTCGACCAGTACGTCGCCTACCTTCGGCGCAAGATCGACCGTCCGTATGGTCGCAACGACCTCGAGACGGTGCGCGGGTCGGGTTACCGACTGCGCGACCTCGACGGGGGCTGAGGCCTTGCCCATCCGCCTCCGCCTGACACTGCTGTTCGCAGTGGGGATGGCCGCCGCGGCGGCCATCGGCGGGGTGGTGTTCGTCACCGAGCTCTCCGGTGGCCTGAGGAGCTCCCTGGAAACATCCTTGGAAACTCGGGCGACCGCCATCTCCCAACAGATCCCAGTCGGCCAGGGCACTGGCGGTGGAACAGGCAGCCAGGGCACCGGCGGCGGCGCGGGCGTCCAAGACCTCGGGCAACCCCTCGCTCCTGGGGGCGAGACCGACACCGAGGATCTCACCCAGGTCCTCACCCCGTCCGGCAGGATCGTCGACGCATTGGGTCCCGGTACCGCCACCCCCCTACTCGATGCCGCTCAGATCGCGAGTGCCCGCCGAAATCCCCTGGTGATCCAAAGGACGATTGCACACCAGGCACACCCTTTTCTCTTGCTCGCTACGACCCTCGGTGACCAGGGCCCACTCGTTGTAGTCGTCGGTTCGTCCCTCGCAACAGTGGACGAGGCCATTAATCGCGTGGTGACCGCGATCGTCGTAGGTGGTTCCCTGGGCGTACTTGTGGCCGCAATGGCGGCGTGGTTGCTCGCCGGTGGCGCTCTACGCCCGGTTGAACGAATGCGTCGGCAAGCTGCCGAGCTCTCCGAGCTCGACAGCGACACAACCCTGGCGGTTCCTCGCTCCCGCGACGAGGTCGCCGCCCTGGCACGCACCCTCAACTCGCTTCTCGAGCGATTGCATGGGGCGCTCAGCCGCCAGCGTGGATTCGTCTCCGCAGCTGGCCATGAGCTGCGCACCCCGTTGGCCATCTTGAAGAGCGAGCTTGAGCTGGCCGGGCGCCCGACTCGCAACCGCGAGGAACTCGTACAGGCGGTCGGGCTGGCCGCCGAAGAAACAGACCGACTCATTCGCCTCGCCGATGACCTGCTCGTCCTGTCTCGTGGTGACGAGCGTGCTCTCGGCGTTGTCCGGGCGCCCACCGATCTCACCGCCGCCGTCCGTCGTTACGCCGATGCTTTCGTCACCCGCGCCGAGGACGTCGCTGTGGACATCCAGGTGGACGCGCCCACCGCGCTCGTCGCGTCCGTCGATGAGGCACGGTTTCGCCAGATCGTCGAAAACCTCCTTGACAACGCCCTGCGCTACGCACCCGCGCGCTCCACCGTGGGGCTCATCCTCCGCCGAGCTGGTCCAGAGGCGGTCCTTGAGGTCCTCGATCACGGACCGGGGTTCCCAGCAGAGTTCCTCCCGCGTGCGTTCGAGCGCTTCAGCCGGTCCGACAACAGCCGAAACCGCGAGGGAGGCGGAACCGGTCTGGGCCTGGCGATCGTGAAGTCGTTGGCCGAATCCCACGGGGGCAGCGCCAAGGCCGCGAACCGTCCCGGAGGCGGAGCAGTCGTATCCGTCGTGATCCCTGTCGACAGCGAGGCCACGCCCTCCGCACCCGAGGAAACGGTATTGGCAAGAGGAGACCGGTACGGGCAGGTGCCCTGAAGGTTCGCTTTCGGAAAGTACACCGCTCGATGCCGGTCGATCGGAGCCTCCAAACTCGGATTGCTCAGCCCGCAGCGAGCCCATCGACGCGAAGCCGCACGTCCAGCAGGTTCGAATACGAGAAACACACGAGAAACTACGGCCCACCCTGGGGGACTCGAACCCGTCTCGGCGGAATTCAGTCGAGAACGAGGGTGGCGCCGATGGCGACCGGGACGGTCGTAGCTGACGCGTAAATCGGGCCGAGGCCACCTGGACCGAAACCGCTATCAGCTCAGGTCAAGGCCCAAACGGGGCGCCCGAACGCGCTCACGGGAATGTTCACCAACGACTTGAACCCGCGACTGTGTTCGCTTTCTCACGGCGGATGCTCGGCCATGCTGGGATGGTGAACGTTCCGCGGCCTGTGGAAAACCGTCGGCAATCGGACGCTGAGGTCGATCGCCCCCTAACGCGAGGTGGTGAGCGCTTGTTCGGTTGGGCGCTGGCCGGAGCCGGGCTCGCCGGGATTGCGGCGGCAGCGGCCCTTCGTCCGGTGGCCGCCCGCTCAGCGGCTGCTCAGGACTGGCCACCGTTCGTCCTCGTGGCCGGGCTGCTGCTGATCGGACTGGTCGCCGATGACGACAGCCTGTTTGCGGCGGCCGGTCACCGGCTCGCCCGCAGCGCGCCAAGCGGTGTGCTCCTATTTATGGGCGCCGTCGTCATCGTTGGTTCGGTGACCGGTCTGCGAGCGCAAGCCCCTGGTTTCAGCCATGGGGTCGAGCGAGTTCGGGGCGGAGCTCCGACCGTCACACCCCCAGCGTAGGGTCGCTG
>JAJYAB010000163.1 GCA_021779775.1 Actinomycetes bacterium | reverse complement strand
CGAGGCGGCGAGGAGCCTGACGTACGGCATCGTCGGCGGCGCGTTGGGTGTCGAGCACCACCAGGGCGTGGTCACCGTCACCCCGTCGGGCGAGGCCTGCACGGTCACGTGGGATGTCGACGTCGAACCCGACAACCTCACCGACATCATGCTGCAGACCTACCAGGGCGCCCTGCAGGCGTTGAAGGAGAAGACCGGCAGCTGATCAGGCTGGCGTGGCCCCGCTCGAAGCGGACTGTCGGGCTCACAGTGCCTCGGGCTCACAGTGCCTCGGGCAGCGCGTCCATCCGGCGTACCCGGCGGGACAGCGTCTCGAGAAGCTTGCGTCGGAAGCTTGGCATCTTGGCGAGGAGCTTGGCCAGATCCTCGCCGCTGACTTCGAGGACATCCATCGGCGAGGTTGCCTTGACGGTTGCCGATCGTGGCTTACCGTCGAGCAGCGACAGCTCGCCGATGACGCTGCCCGGGCCAAGCGTCGCCACAACGGCTCCGTGACGCACGACGTCGGCAGTCCCCTGCTCCACCACATAGGCCAAGCCACCGGATCGCCCTTGCCGGGTGAGCACTGCACCCTCGCTGAGGTGCAACTGCACCGTCATCGCGGCAACCTGCGCGAGCTGATGCTTGGAGCAGTCGGCGAACAACTCGATGTGGCCAAGGATCTCGATCTTCCGGGCCTGACCCCAGCGACCCAGTGTCGACACGACCACGCTCACCGTCATCGTCCGCTCCTCATCATCAGAGAACAGCGGGCTTGCCCTGCCCACCACGGCACGGGGACCTACCGGTCGGGACCCATGAGACCACGTAGGCGGTGGTGGGGCGCCGCCGCGTCGTCGCCGAGCGAGCGTCGGGTGTTGCTCATACCGGGGAACCGGCCGGTGGGGACGACGAGCGGTACCCAGCAGGCCGATCCCCGGCAAGCCGTCTATCCGGTAGCCGAAGAGCGGGCCGACGAGCACCGAGATGCCGGCCCACACCCCGACGAGGAACATCGCGAAGGCCAACATCGCGATCCGCACCAGCGGCAACGGGCTGCGCGCCCCACCGCCCACCGCCACTGAAGCGCTCGGAGCACCTACCCCACCCTCGACACGACCTTCGGACGGCTCCGGACCACCGTCGTTGCCGGCACGAGAGGGGCAACCCCGACGGCACCGCCGTCTGCTGGGCTCCGAAGATCTGCTGGGCTCCGAAGATCTGCTGGGCTCCGAAGATCTGCTGGGCTCCGAAGATCTGCTGAGCTCCGAAGATCTGCTGAGCTCCGAAGATCTGCTGAGCTCCGAAGATCTGCGTCGTGTCGCTCGACGGGCTGATGATCAATGGGTGAACGCACCATGCTGGTCACGTCCTGGCCAGGTCCCACGGGTACGGCGCCTGCCGACCGAACATGACATCCATGCGCTGCGCCGTGTGCCTGCGCCGTGTGCCTGCGCCGTGTGCCTGCGCCGTGTTGCATCCTTCGTCATGATGCCTATCCGCAGTGCCGGCAAGACCATCCACCCCGGCGATGACCACCTGAAGTAGGGGACACTTCGCTCGATGGTGTGCCGGGGTAATCCAGGCCCTTTGGCAACGCCAGGAGCCGGCAGGCCATAGTGTCGGTGGCGACCCAACACGAGTCTCCGCGCGTTGTGACCAGTCCGAGTTATGACCAGTCCGAGGAGGATCCGCGACGATGGAAGTCAGCTTCGACGTCGAAGAGCATGACGGTGTCCCGGTGCTCGCAGTAGCCGGAGAGATCGACGTGTACACGGCTCCTCGCTTACGCGAGCGCCTGCTGGATGTTGCCCATGCCGGCACGTCGACCGTCGTCGTTGATCTCACAGAGGTGTCGTTCGTCGACTCGACCGGGCTGGGAGTGCTCGTCAGTGGCCTGAAGCGGTTCCGCGAGGCGGGGGGGGATCTCCTGCTCGTCGTGACCCAGCCCCAGATCATGAAGGTGCTGGAGATCACTGGCCTCACCACGGTGTTCTCGATCTACGACACGGTGGCCGCGGCGGTCGCCAAGTAGTGGCCGGCAGCCCGGCCATGTGTCTGCGGCCATCCCTCCGCTGGCTTGCATAGCACCACTGCATCCTGAGATCGGACACGATCCGTTCACCAGGCGCCACCGGCAAGCGCCCGTCGGAGGCACAGCAGGTCTGACGTCGGTGCTGAGCGCCACGACCAGCAAATCCAACCCAGCCGAGGAGGCACCAGACGTGTCAGAGGAAGTCGAGCTGTCCCTGCCGGCCAAACCCGAGCTCCTATCGCTGGCGCGGCTCACCGTCGCAGCGATCGCCTCCCGTGCCGACTTCGACTACGAGGAGATCGAGGATCTGCGGCTCGCCATCGACGAGCTCTGCTCACATCTGGTGGGTCACCAGGGACGGCCGGGGCAGCTCCGCCTTCGGTACCAGTGGGGCGACGGCGCCCTGGAGGTGTCGTGCCTGCTCGACGGCGGCGCCCCCGGAGGGCTCAGCGGGCGTGCCGAACCTGACGAGGGTGAGCTGTCGGACCGCATCCTGGACGCGTTGGTCGACGAGCACGGGCATGACAGCGAGGACGCTGGGCACCGGGCTTGGCTGCGGAAGCGGCGACGCGGAGCGACGCATTGACGGACCAGAGCACGGACTGGCGCGACGATCTGCGGCACCGGTTCGTCGAGCTCGCTGCCACCCGCGATCCGGCGGTCCGTGCCCAGCTGGTGGAGGCACACCTGGGTTTGGCCCGCCATCTGGCGCGCCGCTTCTTGAACCGTGGGGAGAGCTACGACGATCTGTTCCAGGTAGCGTCCATGGCACTCGTCAAAGCGGTGGACCGGTTCGACCCGGAGCGTGGCGTCGCGTTCACGACGTTCGCCACCCGGACGATCCTGGGTGAGCTGAAGCGGCACTTCCGGGACAAGGGGTGGTCCGTACGGGCTCCCCGGAGAATTCAGGAGCTCTACGTCCGGCTCGGAAGCTCGATCGCCCAACTGTCGCAGGACCTGAGAAGGTCGCCCACCATCGCCGAGCTGGCGGCTGATGCCGACGCCACTGAGGAAGAGGTGCTCGAAGCTCTCGAAGCTGGGCAGGGGTACCGGGCTACCTCGCTGGAGGCACCCGTGTCCGGGGGGGACGACGAGTCGCTCTCTGATCGACTGGGTCAGGACGAGCCGGGTTACCAGCGTGCGGAGCGACGAGCCGAGTTGTCGCCGCTGCTGGAAAAGCTGCCTCAGCGCGAGCAGGCGATCTTGGCGCTGCGCTTCGTCGAAGGGCTGACCCAGTCGGAGATCGCCAAGCGGATCGGGGTCAGCCAGATGCATGTGTCTCGGATGCTCTCGCGGAGCCTGGCGAAGCTACGTGAGGGGTGCGCTGAGACCTGAGCCTGGCCGCCCCAGGGCCGGTGACGGCGCTGCGGAAATGGGCCGATGGCGAGGGGAGGCGGGACCGCACCTTTCTGGCCGTTCGCAGCCTTCTGGACGTTTGTGCTCACCCCCTACCGGGTACGCGCCGCAATAAACCGTTGCGGTGGTGTGCCGCAGAAGGGGGTCAACATGCGTTCGGCACTCGCAGATGGAGCTCCCATCACTGGCGAACAGCTTGTCACGTGGCGACGGGCGGTGGACGCCCACCCGGCCGGTCGAACATGCACAGAGCCCAACTGTGACACTGTCCTCTCGATCTACAACAACACGGAGCGATGCTCGGTGCACCGGACCTTCGTCACGATCGTGCAGCGGAGCCCGGGAAGCGTGGCGGCGCAGGCCAAATAAGCCGGACAGGCCCCGCGTCGTGCTCCGGCGGCGTGCTGTAGTGCCTTCGTCGCGGCGTGAAAGTGGTGATCCCGGCTTGCTCTGGCGACGGAGCCAGTGAGGCGGTAACAGAAGGCGTCGGGTGCTGCAGGGTGGCACAAGCGCGCGGGTACAGCGCGGGTCCGTACGTACGTTCGTATGGACCAGTGCCCCAGACTCGTGCTCCGCCCGCCGGGAACCGAGCTTCGCGTTGGACACCATGCGGCGGGCCTGTGCTGTGCGCCCGGCATCCGAACGGCCGCTGCCGAGCGGCCCAGGCTGGTCCGTGGTCGAACGGTGTGCAAGCGCCAGCCAGGGCTCTGGACCGTCCAACCTGGCTCCATGATCTCACTCGCTCCATGATCTGACCGTTGCTGCGGCTTGGCGAACCTGCTAAACAACTCGACAACCTTATCCGCCGCCTTCCCGTCCGGCGGATCGGGAGCGGCGCAAGCAACACGACGGCAGTGCAGCACATCGGGACTCGACCTTCCTCATGGTGAAGCGTCCGATAAAAGGAGCCGGCCGGCGGAAACGTCGGTCCATCCCAGGAGGCCGTGCACCCAAGGGTGCGCCGAGATGACCGATCCCGGAGGACCATGTCGCCACCATTCCACCCGAGGCGTCTACGTGCCGCCCGAGCCATGACCGTGTTCAGCAGTTTCGTGGCAGTCACCCTCGGAGTCGCTGCCTGTACGGCGGGCCCGGGCCACGTTGCGAAGCCAGCAGGCTTCCGACGATCGGCGACGTCAACAACCTCAGCTGACGCTGCAGTCCGGTCGGCGGTGCTCTCAGCATGGACAGCCGCCGAGCAGACCTTGTACGTCTACCTCCAGGTGCCCTGGCAGCAAGTCCGGCCGGGCATCGCGTCCGGCGCCTCTGGTCTACAGCTGTGGCCGAAGCTACCCCAGTACTTCTCCGGGGCAGCGCTCGAGAGCGAGGTTCGGTTCCTCGCCGCTGCGAAGTTGGGGCAGCTCAGTGGACCAACTTCCTACAATCTCGGCAAGCCCGTCGTTACGGCTCTGTCGGGGAATTCGGCGACAGTGACCGGCTGCATATTCGACACAGGAACAACGTCATTAGATGGCCAGCCGGGTCCCCGGATATTGGATGGCGGGGGCCCGGGTGGCGGCAGGGGATCGTGGACCATGAGCCAGAACCATGAATCCTGGACAATTAGTGGGTATACTACAGCCTCGGTACCAAAGTGCTAACCAAGCGTTCCTCACCTTTCTTGGCAGCTGTAATCTTACTTTTTACCTCACTGATGATGATGCCAACTGTGGCATCGGCAGGAGGAAATCTCGGCTCTTGCTCTGACGGGGGTTCGTCCATCACTTGCACAGCCAACCAACCAGGCAGCC
>JAJYAB010000162.1 GCA_021779775.1 Actinomycetes bacterium | reverse complement strand
AGGAACTCCTCGATCTCGGGGGGGGCGACGACGACAGGCATCCCGCGCTGCGCCAAGGTGTCCCCGCTCCTCGTCACTGCCAGCTTGGGCACGGCCACCAGGTCGCCGGCCTGCACCTCGTCCACCGGGCAGGTCTCCTTGCCGCGAAGCGACTCCAGGATGTGCAGGCGCTCGTCGTGGTGCACGCGGGGGTTGACCAGCACGACGTCGGGTCGCAGCGTCCCCGACAGGACCTTTAGGATGGTCAGCTTCCCGACATAGGGGTCCGAGATCGTCTTCCATGCCAGTGCCAACGGCGACCCCCCGGCGTCGCACCCCACATCGGCCACCGAGTCTCCGGCGGACACCGTGACGGCGGGCCGGTCGGCTGGCGACGGACCGATCGCGGCGATGAAGGCGGCCAGCCGGTCCACGCCGACGCCGGTGGCGGCCGAGCCGCAGGCCACCGGGAAGACGAGGCCCTGGGCGACGCCTGTGGCCATCGCTGCCTGGAGCTCGGCGGTGGGGGGCACGTCGCCGTCGAGGTACCGCTCCATCAACGCGTCGTCGCCGACCACGATCCCTTCGACGAGCTGCTCTCGGACCTGCCGCTCGCGCTCGGCAAGGTCGGCGGGGATGGATTCGACGGCCGGTCGGCCGTCGTGGTAGACGATCGCCTCATCGGCCAGGAGGTCGGCGATCCCCCGGAACTGGGACTCCTCGCCGATGGGCAGCTCCAGCGGGGCGATCCCGGCCCCGAAGCGAGCTTGCAGGTCGGCGAGCACCCGGTCGAAGCTCGCCCGCTCCCGGTCGAGCCCGTTGACGAACACCATCCGGGGGATGCCGAGGCGGGCGGCGAGCGACCAGGCAGCTTCTGTCTGGGCCTCGACACCGTCGACGGCGCTCACGACGACGACTGCCAGGTCGACCACGGCACTGGCGGCGAGCACCTCGCCGAAGAAGTCAGCCAAGCCAGGAGTGTCCACCAGGTTGACCTTGACATCGCCCACCACGAACGGCGCCACGGCGAGCGACACCGACAGGTGGCGTTTCACCTCTTCGGGCTCGAAGTCGCACACGGTCGACCCGTCCTCCACCCGGCCGCGCCGTGTGATGGCGCCAGCACACGACAAGAGCGCCTCCGCCAGGGTTGTCTTGCCGGCCCCATGGTGGCCGACCAGAGCCACGTTGCGGATACGGTTCGGCGGGTAGCTGGCCACCGGCATACCTCCCCTTGTCCGGGCGGCGCCGGCACGGGCGACCGTCCCGGGCGAAGCCTAATGCCGGTCGGGAACCTCGGGTCGCCTCCGGTCCCAGCCGCTCTCGTGCGAGCCGCATGGCGAGCCGGTCAGGCAGCACCGGGTGGACGGTGCGGTAGCATGGCCAAAACCATCCGAGGAGAGCTGCGTATGTTCGACGGCCGCTTCCGCCATGCTGTGGACCGCGGGACGCGACCCGTGGGGACAGCGCTGGTACGTGCCGGCATCACCGCTGACGTGCTGACGTGCTTCGGCCTGGCCATGTCTGTTGTGTTCGCTGTCACCGTCGGCTCCGGGCGCCTGCTGGCCGGCGGGTTCTTGTTGTTCGCTGTGGGACTGCCCGACCTGTTCGATGGGCCGGTGGCAAAGGCGTCAGGCCGCTCGTCGGCCCGGGGAGCGTTCCTCGACTCGGTCGCAGATCGGGTGTCGGACGCCTTCCTCTACGGCGGCGTCGCCTGGTACCTCGCGGCGCGCGGACATGGCGACGAGTCCCTGGTTCCCTTCGCCCTGCTGGCCCTGACGTCGCTGATCTCTTACCAGCGCGCCAAGGCCGAGCTGCTCGGGCTGTCGGCCAAAGGCGGCTTGATGGAGCGCGCCGAGCGGATCATCGCGCTGGGCCTGTGCTTGGTCGCCGGTTCGGCTGCACCGTCGGCACTGCTCCCAGCGCTTCTCATCTTCCTGACCCTGGTTGCCCTCACGGCGATCGGCCGGTTCGTCCGGGTCTGGCAGCTCGCGGAAGGTCCGCCGCCGGTCCTGCGGGTCGGATCCGAGACGGGGGACCGCCCACATACGCTGGTCCGCCGGCGCGGGGGCCGGGTCGACTCGCGTTGGAGCGTATGGCGTGCCGCTCGTGCCGACCGCCTGCTGCACGGTGCCGGCCCGGCACCAGCACGGCCGCGGATCACCGGGCAGCCGCTCGGGCGCTGGCGCACCAGACGCTCGGGGATGCCGACAAGCCGAACGGCCCGGCTGTGGTCCGAGCGGCCGCCGCCTCGCCTGCGCAACGCACGTCGCTCGACGCATGGCAGTCGGTAATCGGTAGCAGCACCTACCTGCGACATCAAGCGGACCGGGAGGCAGGCGGGATGCGACGTATGGCGGCCCTGGGTACCTACGCGGTGTTCCGGGCAGTCGGGTCGGCGATGCGGCATGCGCCGGAGCCGCTGGTGGAGGTCGTGGGGTCTGCCGTAGCTGGCCGGCTGGCCGGCCGGCGGACGGCAGCGGGCGCCCAGTACGCACGCCACCTGCAGCGGGTGCTCGGTTCCGAGATCGACGAGGTCGCCGTCAGGGACTGGACCCGCCGGGCGTTCCGCAATTACGCCCGGTACTGGGCCGAGGGGGCGCGCCTGCCGTCGCTGCCTGCCGAGGTCATCCGCGACCGGATGCGAGTGGAGTCGGGGTTCGAGCACCTCGCCGGTGCGATGAGCAGCGGGCGGGGGGCGATCCTCGCCCTACCGCATATCGGAAGCTGGGAGTGGGGTGGGGCCTGGTTGTCGCTCGAGGGGTACCCGATGACCACGGTGGCCGAGGTGCTGCAGCCGCCCGAGCTCTTCGCGTGGTTCGTCGCCCAGCGCGAGAAGCTGGGCTTGACGATCGTCCCCCTCTGTCCAGGGTCGGGTGGCGTCCTGTTACGCACGTTGCGCGCTGGCGGGCTGGTCGGACTCCTGTGCGACCGGGATCTCCAGGGGAACGGGATCGAGATCGAGTTCTTCGGGGAGCGCACGACGCTGCCTGGTGGTCCGGCCACCCTCGCCCTGCGTACCGGAGCGGCACTACTGCCGACGGCCGTCTACAGCGGGCCCGGGCGCCATCACACCGCCGTGGTGCTGCCCGAAGTCGACGTCCGACGGGACAAAGGGTTGCGCCAGGACGTGGAGCGGATCACCCAGGACCTGGCCCGGGCGCTCGAGACGCTGATCCGCCGGGCGCCGGACCAGTGGCACCTCTTCCAGCCCAACTGGCCGAGCGATCGGGCGGCTCCGCCTCACGATCGTGACCGAAGCGTCGATCGTGCGCCCTGACGGCGGCGAGGCCCTCCGGGTCGCCATGCTCTGCCCCTACAGCCTGTCGTGCCCCGGAGGCGTGCAAGGGCAGGCGGCGGGGCTGACGCGAGCCTTGCGGCGCCTCGGGCATGAAGCTGTCCTCCTTGCTCCGGTCGACGGTCCGCTGCCTGACCTCGGGCTTCCCGACGACGCGGTGCTCGGGGTCGGCCGGTCGTGGGGGGTGCCGGCCAACGGGTCGATCGCTCCGCTGGCACTCGGGCCGTTGGCATCGCTCCGGGCTGTCCGAACCGTGCGTGGTGGATGCTTCGACGTCGTCCATGTGCACGAGCCGCTCGCTCCGGGCCCCGGGCTGGCGTGTCTCGTGGCGTGCCGGCAGCCGAAGGTGGGTACGTTCCACCGGTCCGGCAGCAGCTTCGGGTACCGGGTGCTCGGCCTGTTGGGTCGCCCGGTAGCCGCCCGGCTCAGCATCCGCTGCGCCGTGTCTCCCGCTGCGGAGGAGACCGCTGCCCGCTGCCTGCGGGGCTCGTACCGCATCGTGGGCAACGGCGTGGAGCTGGAGCGGTTCGCTGGCGCCGATCCCTGGCCGACGCAGCGTCCCACCGTGCTGTTCGTCGGCCGGCACGAGCCGCGCAAGGGTCTCGACGTCCTCCTCGAGGCGCGCCGCGCGATGGTCGGAGGCGGGGCCGAGGCGTTCGATCTCTGGATCGCCGGCCACGGGCCGGACACGGCGCGGCTGCGCCAGCAGCATCCCGATGACGGCGGCCTGCAGTGGCTGGGTCTGCTCGACGACGATGCGCTCGCACGACGGCTGGCCGGCGCCCACATCGTGTGCGCCCCGTCGCGCCAGGGGGAGTCGTTCGGCGTCGTCCTCCTCGAGGCCATGGGCTCGCGTTGCGCCGTCGTGGCCAGCGATCTCCCCGGATATGTCGCGGTGGCGCAAGCGCACGCCCGCTGGGTGCGTCCGGGGGATGCCGGTGCGCTGGCTGCCGCGCTCCGCGACGCCGTGAGCGACGCGGCAGCGGGCACTGGGCACAGCTCGGCAGCAGCCCTCGATGCAGCGACCCGGCACGCCGGACGATGGTCGATGGACGCCGTGGCCGCACAGTACGTGGCCATCTACAGCGAAGCGCTGCAGCTGCCGTGCAGTTCGGGGCCACCGCCGGACTGAGCCGCCGGCGACCCTGGGCCCGGCATACGGCGATCGGACCGTACACTGCGACCCCATGCCCGATCCGTCCGAACCGCCGATGCCCTCTGGTGGCCCGACCGGTCAGGGAGGCCGTTCTGGGCAGGGAGGCCGTTCCGGGCAGGGAGGCCGTTCTGGGCAGGGAGGCCGTTCCGGGCAGGGAGACCGTTCTGGGCAGGGAGACCGTTCCGGGCAGGCGCGGCGCCCCACGCCAGGACCGGGAGGGTCCCCGCGCCGGGGCCGATCCCGCCCAGGGGCAGCGGCCGGCCGCCAACGCTCGGGTCGGGCCGCCGGGTCGAGCACCTCCGGTCGCTCGAGGGCATCCGGTCCCCGTCCAGGGCGGCGAGGGTCCGGCGCGAACCGTCGCGGCGGCGCCGACCCCGCCCGCCGGCTTCCCCTGCCGGATCCGGCGGAGGGTGCAGCAGGCGGGTCGCCCGGTTCGGAGGCGACCGGCATCCGCCTGTCGTTCGGCGCGCCTGCGGAGCTCCGGGTGGCGACGAACCGGCGCCGGGCCGCCATGATCACCGCAGTCCCGGTTGTCCTCGTCTTCGCCATCCTCTTCGTGGTGCTGGCGCTGCTCGCGCCGGTGTTGGTGGCCTTGCCTGCCGCAGCGCTGGTTGCCGCTGCGGGATGGTGGGCCCTACTCCGCTGCGCCGCGCCCGTCGTGCTCGGCTCCCTTGGAGCACGGCCGGTCGACGAGTCCG
>JAJYAB010000161.1 GCA_021779775.1 Actinomycetes bacterium | reverse complement strand
ACGTCGGTGTCCGGTGGTCAATCCCCGGAGTCCGGGCCATCCTCCTGACCAAGCTGGAGCACAAGTACCATCACGGACGGTGGTCCGAGACACGGGCCGCAGGCAGCACACCCAAGGTGCGGATCAGCCTCGAACCTCTACGGCAACCGACCGCTGCATGACCTCGATGTCATCGGAACGCCTCGCTACCGAAAGGTCCGGATGACGGTGCGGATCTGGTCCTTCGCGACGACCTTGCGATCGAGCGCGGCGGGGTCATAGGTGACGTCGTCGTCGAGCTTCTCCAGGCGGACCGCCCGGGTCTGGCGGTCGCGGAACTTGGTGACGAGCCCGGCGTCGACCACAGACCCCTGCCCGGTGATCTCGGTTGCGATCTTGTAAACGTCGAAGTCGACGTTGACGCCGTCGGCAACCGCCTGGTCGTGGTTGTACTCCATGACGAGGTTCTGGTCGAAGAAGGCGAAGGTCTGCTTGCCGGGCGTCGCCGTCAACCCGACGATGAAGGCGTCGAAGAAGTCGAGGACCTGGCGCCACACGCCGTAGATGGAGCGGTGGCACTCGTCGACGATGATCACGTCGAAGGCCTCGATGGGAAGCTTCGGGTTGTAGGACACCTCGACCGGGGCCTTGGGCTCCAGCTCGTAGGCCGAGGTCTCGTCGAGCTCGGGATCCATCTCGGGATCGCCGCGAAGGATCGAGTACAGGCGCTGGATGGTGGAGATCACGACCCGCGACGGTTTGTCGATGGCGTTGGTCTGCAGGTGCTGGACGTTGTAGAGCTCGGTGAACTTGCGACCGTCGTCGGGGGTGGTGAAGGCCTGGAACTCCTTCAAGGTCTGGCGGCCGAGGTTCGCCCGATCGACGAGGAACAGCACCCGACCCGCATCGGCGTGCTTGATGAGCCGGTAGCAGACGTTGGCTGCGGTGAAGGTCTTTCCCGAACCCGTCGCCATCTGGATGAGTGCCCGGGGACGGAAGTGGACGAGGGACTCCTCGAGGTGGCGTATCGCCGTCTCCTGGGCGGGCCAGAGCCCGGTCGAGGAGAGTAGGGGAAGCTGGAGCAGGCGCTGGCGCAGGGTTGCCTGCTCGATGCCGCCGAAGTTTGACCAGGCACGCACCCAGCCGGCGAGCGTCTCGGGGCGGTGGAAGGTGAAGACCTGGCGGCTGGCGGGCTCGGGGTCGAAGCCGTTGGTGAAGCGGGTCTCGACGCCGGTCGACTCGTAGGCGAAGGCGAGCGGCTTGGTCAGCGCGGGGACGGTGTCGGGGAGACCGGTCGTGTACTTCGCCGACTGCCACTCGACGCCGGTGAGCGGGGCGCCCCTCTTCTTCGCCTCGATGACTCCGACGGCCTTTCGGTCGACGAAGAGCAGGTAGTCGGCGTCCCCGTGGCCTTCGAGCATGGGGAACTCGCGTACTGCGACGCCTGGGGCGGCGCCGAGGTTCATCTGCTTGTGGCGTTGGACGGTCCACCCGCAGGCCGTGAGCTGGCGGTCGATGTCGACGCGCGCTTGGGCCTCGGGGCCGAGGTAGTCCTCGGCGTCAGGCACGACGAAGAACCACCGCTGCTCGTGTGCTGTCCGTTCGTGCCATCGCGTTGTTCCTACGTGTCCTTGTCTCGGGGCTGCCGACACGGTCGGTGCTTCCTGATCGCAAGGCTACTGACGCCCCGGTCCCCGAGCCCGGACTCCACCGCCGTCGGGGGGACCCCGACCTCGCGCCGTGGTCACGGCCCGCCTCGACCGGCACATCAGGGAGGCGACCTGCGGGATCGGTCACCACTGGTCGCCCACCGACACGGTGACGACCCGCGTGGGTCGGTGCCGGCTGCGGAGCCAGGTGTCCTTCTCGGGCGGCGGTCGCATGCGGGTCGGTCGCCCCCGGTAGCGGCGGTGCAGGGTCTGCCAGGACATGTCGGTGAACTTGGCGAGCAGTCGCCACGAGCAGCCGTCCTGGTTCGCCTCGTAGATCGCCTGGTGGAGCGCCAGTTCGGCGTCGCTGCGCATGGCGGTGAGCGACTCGATGAGCGCGGCCCTATGCGGTGCGAGCCGGGCGGCCTGGCCCCGAGCGAGGGTCGCTTCGATGGCACGGCCCTCCCGCTCGAACTCGTCCGCAGCCCCAGATCTCGACAAATAGGCGCTTCTCGTTCTCCCAACGTAGCAGCTTGTTCTGTCTCGAATCCGGACGCCTTCTCGGTGTTTGCGCGAAGACCCCCCTGTTCTTATGTGTGGAGGTTTTTCGGTTCCGGCCGGGTCCTCCCACAGACAGCCATCGATCACAGGAGGATCCCGTTGCCATCTGCTGCCCCCGCACCGTCCCCGAGCCTGCCCCACGGGCCGCTCGCCCACTTCCTCGCCCACCCCGACGCCTGGTGGAAAGACCGCGGCCACCATCTCGCCCTCTTCGCCGACCAGGTCCTGCCCATCGCCGTGCCGGTGGTGATCGCAGTCCTGGCACTGGTGACCACCTGGGCGGCCGTCCGAGTGCTTGGCCGTCTCCGGCCACCGACCGGTGGCCAGCTCGTCGAGGTGGCGATGCCAGCTGTCGTCGAGGCGAAAGGTGCCCTCGCCTTCTGGCGGAACCTCCACCCGGTACTGGCCGCCAAGCGCTACCTCCTTCGCCCCGCCGGCCACGTCGCCTTCGAGATGAAGGGATCCGGTGAAGGCATCGGTCTGCGGCTCTGGGCGTCCGCGGGCATCTCGGCGCACGCCGTCGCCCGGGCCGTCTCCTCGGCGTGGCCGGGCGCACAGTGCCAGGTCCGCGACGCCCACCGCCCGAACCTCGCCGGTCCGCTCACCTCCTGCGGGGAGCTGCGGCTCGCGGCACCGGCCTGGCTCCCACTCGGCACCAACCACGTCGTCGACCCGCTTCGCACCGTGATCGGCGCACTCGGCTCCTGGGACGGCGACGAGCAGGGACTGGTCCAGGTCCTCGTCCGCCCCGCCGGTGCCCGCTCTACCCGCATGCTCGTCCGAGCGGCTCGGTCGCTCCAGACCGGCCGGCCCAGCGCACTCTTCCCCCGGATGCTCGCCGCCTGGCGGAGCGCCCCGGAGCGCCCCGGCGCGGCCTGCGGTCCCTGACCCGATGCGGACGGCCGACGTGCGCCATGCGGTCCACAAGGCGAGCGACCTCCCGGCATTCGAGGTCGCCGTCCACTACGGGCTCTCCTGTGCCCAGCCCGGCCGCGGCGCACGACGTCACCTACGCGCCCGCGCCCACGAGCTCACCGCCGCCTTCGGCGTCTATGCCGGGCGCAACCACCTCGTCACACAGCACCGCCCGGGAAGTCGCCGGCGACTCGAACGACGCGTCTTCGGGCGTGGCCAGGTCCTCGGCCTCTCCGAGGTCGCAGCCCTCGCGCATCTTCCCTACGACGAGATGATCCCCGGCCTCGCCCACGCGAGCGCCGCCGCGGTCGCCCCGCCCCCAGGCGTGCTGGCGGGCCCGGGGCGCCAGGACAGCTCGGGATGGGACGACGACGATGCGTACTTCTGAGGCCGCCGGTGATGGAGCCGGGCTCCGGGTGCTCGGGGACACCGAGATCGGCCCCCGGCGTGCCGTTTGCCTCGGAGTCGAAGACGGCCGCTTCCACACCCACGTCATCGGCGCGACCGGCTCGGGCAAGTCGACGCTGCTCGCCAACCTGGCACTCGCCGACATGGCAGCCGGCCGGGGCGTGGTGGTCATCGACCCCAAGGGCGACCTCGTCGTCGACCTGCTCGCCCGGATCCCGGGGCGCGCCCTGAAGCGCCTGGTGCTCATCGACCCCGAGGAGACCGAGGCGCCACCGTCCCTGAATGTCCTTTCGGGCGAGCCGGCCGAGGTGGCGGTCGACCACGTGGTGTCGGTGTTCGCCCGGATCTTCGCCGCCTATTGGGGACCGAGGACCGACGACGTGCTGCGCTCCGCGTGTGCCACCTTGCGCCGGCTCCCCGGTGCGACCCTGACCGACGTCCCGGTGCTGCTCACCGACCGGCGCTTCCGGGCGCCCCTCGTGGCCCGGCTGTCGGAGCGATCGGGGCTGAAAGGGTTCTGGGACGGCTACGACGCCCTCTCTCCCGCCGGTCAGGCCCAGGTGATCGGCCCGGTCATGAACAAGATGCGGGTCGTGCTCGCCCGGAGCTTCGCCCGGGACCTGCTCGGCTCGGCCACCTCCAGCTTCTCTATGGCCGACGTCCTCGACGGCGTCGAGCTCCTCGCCCGGCTCCCCAAGGGCCTCTTGGGCGACGACACGGCGCGGCTGGTGGGCTCGCTCCTCGTCGCCTGGGTGTGGCAGGCGGCGACCGCCCGTGCCGGGCGGACGGTCCGCCGCGACGCGTCGCTCTACGTCGACGAGGCACACAACTTCCTCGCCCTCCCCGGCGCGCTCGACGACGTGCTGGCCGAGGCCCGCGGCTACCGCCTGTCGCTCACCTTGGCCCACCAGCACCTCGGCCAACTGCCCCGCGACCTCGCCGAGGCCGCCTCGGCGAACGCCCGCAACAAGGTGTACTTCAACGTCTCGCCCGAAGACGCCCGGGTGCTCGCCCGCCACACCGAGCCCTACCTGCGCGCGTACGACCTCAGCCATCTCGGCGCCTACCAGGTCGCCTGTCGCCTGGTGGTCGGTGGCCAGGACCTGCACGCGTTCACGCTTCGGACCCGGCCGATGGCCCGTGCTGTCCCCGGCCGGGCGGCCGAGGCCCGGACGGCGGCCCGAGCCAACGCCGGGCGCACCCGAGACGAGCGTCGACACGAGTTGCTCGTGCGTCGACGCCGCCACCGCCGAAATGACGGCGGCGCTTCCCCCGGCGTCTCGACCGGCGTGCCTGGTGGCGTCTCGTCCGCCGTCCTTGAGACGCCGGGGTCGGAGGTGCAGAACCACCGGCACCGGGCCGCTCCCACCCCGGCGTCGGAGGACCCCGACTCGTGGAGCATGTCATGACTGGTTCTTCTCCTCTCCGGCGGGGCGCCGTGTCGGCGCTCGACGTGCTCGGCCGGTTGACCGAACGCGACCGCCTCATCTGCCGGGTGCTGTGGGAGCACCGGATCCTCACCACCGAGCAGATCTGCGACCTCTGCTTCACGAGCCTCGTCTCGGCCCAGCATCGCCTCGTCACGCTGTGGCGCCTCGGGGTGCTCGATCGGTTCCGCTC
>JAJYAB010000160.1 GCA_021779775.1 Actinomycetes bacterium | reverse complement strand
CAGCAACGCCCGGCGTGTCAACCGCCAGCGGCGTGTCAACAGCCAGACGAGTGTAAATAGCCAGCGGAGTGTAAATCGCCAGAGGCGTGTCAATAGCCAGCGGAGTATGAACAGTGTGTTTCGTGTCGGGTCTTCGCTCGCCACCCGGTGGACCCCGTGCGTACCGTGGACGCTCATGGCCCCGGTCCCAGAGCTCTGTGGCTTCGCGGTTGGCGTGACGGCAGACCGTCGGTCCGACGAGCAGTCGCTGATGCTCTCGCGGATGGGGCTCGACGTCGTACGAGGACCGGCGATCCGGACGTTGCCCATGGCCGACGACGTCAAGCTGCGCATGGTGACCGAGTCGATCATCGCCGCCCCCCCCGACTATCTGGTGGCCAACACCGGCGTCGGCATCCGCAGCTGGCTGGGCTTGGCAGCGTCGTGGGGGATGGAAGCCGAGCTGCGGGAGGCCATGGCTCGCACGCGGATCGCGGCGCGGGGACCGAAGGCCGCCGGTGCCGTGCAGATCGCCGGCCTCAGCGTCTGGTGGCGGGCCCGCGACGAGCAGCTGGCATCGGTGGCAGAGCACCTGCTGGAGGAGCCCCTGCATGGCAAGCGGGTCGCCCTCCAGCTCCATGGTGACGACCGGCGGGGGATCACCGACCTGCTCCGATCAGCGGGAGCCGACGTGACCGAGGTTCCCGTCTACCGCTGGACTCTTCCCGACGAGACACGCCCGGCCCAACAGCTGATCGAGCTCTGCTGCGCCCACCGCGTCGACGCCGTCACCTTCACTGCAGGTCCTGCCGTGAGGAACCTCATGCAGATAGCGGCGGCCATGGGCCGGCGGGCCGAGTTGCTCGCCGCGCTGAACGGGCCCATCCTCGTGGCGTGCGTGGGGCCAGTGTGCGCCGGTGCGGCGATCGACGAAGGCGTGGCTCGTCCCGTCGTGCCGGAGCACTGGCGGCTCGGCTCCCTGGTGCGCCTGGTCGCCGACTCGCTGCTCCTGCGCCGCCTGGCGTTTCAGGCCGGGGCGAGCGCCATGGTCCTGCAGGGCTCGGTCGCCGTCGTCGACGGCGAGGCGATCCGTCTCACCGATCGCGAGCGGGCGGTCCTCACCATGCTGGTGGCGCAGGCCGGCGGCACCGTCAGCCGCTCGTCCCTGCTGCACGACATCTGGGGGGACCCCGACGTCGACCCCCACGTGCTCGAGGCGGTCGTCCGCCGCCTGCGGGCCAAGCTCGGCCCGGCCGGCGATGCGATCGAGACTGCCGTGCGCCGGGGATACCGGTTCACGGGCACCGTGGTCTGCGGTGCCGCCGGCTGATCGCACAACCCCCAGCACCGTCGTGAGAGGGTTCGCGTGCCGGGCGCCGGCCGGGGATGCGGCGGTGTTGCCCGAGCCGTAACCGTGCGGCGCGTGATCGGAAACATCGCTCCGGGATAGTGGGCGCCATGAGCTTCTCACCCACCCTGCGCACGATGGCCGGCCTCCACGGTCGGGCCCGGGCCCTCCACTTGTCGTGGGCTGCCTTTCTCTGCACGTTCGTGGTCTGGTTCGACTTCGCCCCGTTCGCCAGCACCATCGGCCGCCAGCTCCACCTGGGCAAAGGCCAGCTGGCGGCCATCGGGCTGTGCAACCTCGGGCTCACCGTGCCGGCCCGCCTGCTGATCGGTGCCGCGGTGGACCGCTTCGGTCCGCGGCGCGTGTTCTCCTGCGTGCTCATCGGTGCCGCCGTCCCCAACACGATCTTCGCGCTGGCGTCGAGCTTCCCGACTCTGGTGCTCAGCCGCCTGGCACTGTCGGTCGTGGGTGCGGGCTTCGTCGTCGGCATCCGCATGGTCCGCGAGTGGTGGCCGGACACCGAGCTCGGCGCGGCCGAGGGGATCTATGCCGGCTGGGGGAATTTCGGGTCCGGACTGGCGACCGTCGGGCTGCCGGTCCTGGCCGACGTGCTCGGCGGCGCCGACGGATGGCGTTGGGCCATCGGCATCTGCGGTGCGCTCAGCGCTGCCTGGGGCCTGGTGTTCCTGCGGGCCGCCGAAGACACGCCGAGCGGCGTCCCCTGGGTCCCGCCGCGCCGCCAGGGTGCGCTCGAGGTCACGAGCCGTGCCGCAGCGATCGGCCTCGTGCTGCTCGGCATCCCGGCGGTCGGTGTTCTGGGCATCGTGGCCTACCGCCTTTCGCTCGTGCACGTCATCAGCACCGGCGAGCTCGCCGTGATGCTGGCCGTCCTGCCGGTCCTCGCGCTGGCGCAGGCCGCCCACGGCCTACGGGTGAACCGGCCGGCGCTGGCCGGGGCGTACCCCGCAGAGGCGCAGTACCCGTTCCGGTCCGTGGTGCTCTGCTCCCTGGCGTACGCCGTGACGTTCGGAGGGGAGCTGGCGGTGCTGTCCACCCTGCCGACCTTCTTCGGAAAGACCTGGCACCTGGGACTGGCCACCGCGGGCGTCGCCGCCGGCACCTTCGGGCTCATGAACCTCGTGACCCGACCGGCGGGCGGCATCGTGTCCGATGCCACCGGCCGGCGTCGATGGACGCTCGTCGGCACCCTGGCTGGGACTGCCGCCTGCTTCGGAGCGATGGCCCTGCTCGATCGGAGCTGGCCGGTGGCGGGCGCGGTCCTGCTCGGTGTCATGGCGGCGGCGTTCCTACAAGGGGGGAACGGGGCGGTATTCGCCATCGCGCCGCAGATCGACCGCCGGGTGAGCGGCCAGATCGGTGGCCTGGTCGGTGCATACGGCAACCTGGGGGGGATCATCTGGCTCTTCCTGCTGGTCTACGTCACGCCGCAGACGATGTTCTTGATGATCGGCATGGCGGCAGCGGTCGTGGGCGTAGCGGTGTGGCGCTTCCTGCCGGAGGCGGTGCCCGCCTCGCAGGACCGGTGGTCGGCCGGGTCGGGGGTCGACCGGCATGTCGCGGGCACGGGTGCCGTGCCGGTGGTGGGTGCCGTGCCGGTGGTGGGTGCCGTGCCGGTGGTGGGTGCCGTGCCGGGCGGCGAGCTGCAGCCGGTGCTGCGGTGAGCCAGAACCCTCACGACGCTGTGCCCCGCCGCCGCAGGACGCTCGCCGTCGTCGGGTACGGCATGGTCGGCCATAAGCTGGTCCAGGGTCTCGTCGAGCGCGGCGCCACCCAGGACTGGGACGTGGTGGTGCTCGGCGAGGAGCCGTGGCGGGCCTACGACCGGGTCCACCTGTCGTCGATGTTCGAGGGAGCGACCGCTGACGACCTTGCGCTCGACGACCTTGCACTCGACGACCCTGCGCTCGACGACCCTGCGCTCGACGACCCTGCGCTCCACGACCCTGCGCTCGACGACTCTGCACTCGACGACCCTGCACTTGACGACCTTGCGCTCGACGATGCGGTGGCCTGCCCTGGGGATGCGGTCGTCATCCACCTCGACGACCGTGCCACGTCGATCGACCGGGCGGAGCGGGTCATCACGACGGCTGCGGGGAGGAGCGTGCGCTACGACACGGCTGTGCTCGCCACGGGCTCGGTGCCGTTCGTCCCGCCGGTACCAGGCTGGGACCGGCCCGGCTGCTTCGTGTACCGGACGATCGACGACGTCCAGGCCATCCAGGCGTGGGCCGAGCACTGCCGGCGGGCGGTCGTGGTGGGCGGTGGCCTCCTCGGGCTCGAGGCTGCCCACGCGCTGCATTCGTGGGGGCTGTCCACCCACGTCGTCGAGGTGGCGCCTCGGCTCATGCCGGTGCAGGTCGACGATGTCGGCGGTGCCGTGCTGCGCCAGCGCATCGAGGCGCTCGGCGTCGTGGTGCACACCTCGACAGCGTTGGCGGCGATCGAAGGAGGTGAAGGTGGAGCGGTCGGTGCGGTGCTGCTGGGCGCGCCGGGCTCCTCCGGTCCGGGGGACGGCTCGGGCCGTCGGATCGATGCCGACATGGTGGTGTTCTCCGCCGGCGTCCGGCCTCGCGACGACCTGGCCAGGGCGTCTGGGCTCCTTGTCGGCGAGCGTGGTGGGGTCGTCGTCGACCGGCAGTGCCGGACCAGCGACCCTTCGATCTACGCCATCGGGGAGTGTGCGCTGGCCGACGGCCGGGTGTACGGGCTCGTGTCTCCAGGGTTCCAGATGGCCCGCGTCGTCGCCGACACCGTCTGCGGGACTCCCGCGGCGTTCGACGGGGCGGACCTCTCCACCAAGCTGAAGCTGATGGGTGTGGATGTCGCCAGCTTCGGCGATGCCCATGCCACGTCCTGCGGGGCGAAGACGGTCGCCTACACCGACCTGCCCCGCCTGGTCCACAAGCGCCTCGTCGTCGGGCCGGGGGGCGCCGTCGTGGGCGGGGTGCTGGTCGGCGACGCGTCGGCGTACGGCGTGCTGTCGCAGATGGCTCGTGGCGACATCCCCTCCCCCGAGGAGCCGGGTGCACTGCTGAGCCCGGCACTGCCGGCGTCGGAGGCAGTAGTCGGCATGGACGCACTGGCCCCCACGGCGTTGGTGTGCTCCTGCGAGAACGTGTCCAAAGGTTCGATCTGCGCGGCCGTCACCGAGCGCGTGGCTGTCGCCGGCAGCGCGGACGTCCGTGCGGTGAAGGCGGCTACCCGTGCCGGGACCGGCTGTGGCGGGTGCGTCCCCCAGATCTCCGAGCTCGTTCGCTCCGAGCTGGCACGGGCGGGGGTGGCGGTGGACGATCGGCTCTGTGAGCACTTCCCCTATGCGCGCCAGCAGCTGTTCGACATCGTGCGGGTCGAGGGCATCACGTCGTTCGCCGTCCTCCTCGCCCGGCGGGGGCAGGGGCGCGGGTGCGAGATATGCCGTCCCGTGGTGGCGTCGATCCTCGCCTCGCTGGGCAACGGGTACATCCTCGACCCGGAGCAGTCGGCGTTGCAGGACACCAACGACCACGTCCTGGCGAATCTCCAGCGCGACGGCACCTACTCCGTCGTGCCCCGGGTTCCCGGTGGCGAGATCACCCCCGAGCGGCTCGTCTGCCTGGGCGAGGTGGCCCGGGAGTTCTCGCTCTACGTAAAGATCACTGGTGGCCAGCGGATCGACCTGCTCGGTGCCCGGCTCGAGCACCTCCCGGCGATCTGGGGCCGCCTGGTCGATGCGGGGTTCGAGTCGGGCCATGCCTACGGCAAAGCGCTGCGGACCGTGAAGTCCTGCGTCGGCTCGACCTGGTGCCGCTACGGG